>CAYFVF010000022.1:0-15474 GCA_964346335.1 uncultured Hyphomicrobiaceae bacterium | reverse complement strand
CCCCGCCGATCCGGTCATGGCGCAACAGCCGCGCGCCGATCTGCCCGGCTGTCTCCCGGCCCCGGCTTTGCAGCCGCGCGCGCAGGATTTCCGCTTCGACATGGACATAAACCGCATGGCTGCGCGGCCACAGCGCAAATGCATCCGCTATGACCCGGCGCGAGACATTGGCGACGACGACGCTACCGTCCTCAAGCCGCGCGCGGGCCGCTGCCGGAATCCCGTAGCCAAGCCCATGCGCCCGCCACGCCAGCATCAACTCCTCGCGCGCTTCCATCGCGTCGAATTCGGCCATCGACACCTGCCGCACCTGCTCGGTGACATCGCTCGCCCGCGTAACGACCCGGCGCGGGAACATCACCCGCGCATCGCCGTGAAAGTGCGCGCGCGCCGCTGCGATCAATGTATCCTTGCCAGCCCCCGAAGGGCCGGCAACCAACACCAGAACGCCCGGCCCGGTGTCTTCCGGCGCGCCGCCCATCATGCGATCCGCTCGCCCGCGCACCACACGCCGCGCAAGCCCGGCACGCCTTCGCGGTCATGCACGCGGATCAGGTCGGCGCGCAGGCCAGGCGCGATCTCGCCGCGATCATCAAGTCCCACCGCGCGCGCGGGGTTCCGCGTCGCCATCGCCACGGCTTGCGGCAGGCTGATCCGCTCGCATACGCGCGGAAGCAAGAGCATGGCGTGGCCCAGCGCAGCCGGCACGTAGTCACCGGAGAGCACGTCGAGCGTACCCGCCTCGGCCAGTTCCACCGCGTTGACATTGCCCGAATGCGAGCCGCCGCGCACGATATTCGGCCCGCCCATCAGCACCGCCTGTCCGGCTTCATGCGCGGCCCGCGCGGCCTCCAGCGTGGTCGGAAATTCCGCAACCGCCACCCCGTCAGCCGCAGCCTCGGCGACATGGTCCTCCGTGGCGTCATCGTGGCTGGCCAGCACCAGCCCGCGCGCCTGCCCCAAGCGCACCGTCCGCGCGCGATTATCAGCGCTATAGCGCGCCTGGTCCGCCTTGCGCTCGGCGATGAACGCGGCAAGCTCATCGTCCGACATGTTGAACTTGCCCTGGTAATACTTGGCGTAGAGCGCTTCGTTCGTGAACTGGCGCTGGCCCGGCGTATGATCCATCAGCGACAGGATGCGCAGCCGCGAATGGTCGAGCAACGGCTCCAGCAGCTCAAGCAGCCGGCCGTAGCTCAACTCGCAACGCCAATGCAGATGATGGTCGGCCTTCAGCGTTCGCGCCGCGATCTGGCGATCCAGCCCGCTTGCCATCTCGTCGAGCAACGCGACGCGCATGGCGTGAGTGTGGATCTCACCGACGCACAAAGCATTGCACACGGTGGTGACGCCGAAGGCGGTCATTTCCCGGTCATGGTTGAGTACGGCGGCGTCCACGGGCCACTGGGTGCCAGGCCGGGGCAGGACGTGGCGCTCCAGGTTATCGCTGTGCAACTCGACGAGGCCGGGCATCAGCAGGTCGCCCTCCAGGTCCATCGCGCAGGCGGCCCTGCTCGGCGACTCATCCACCTCGGCGATCAGCCCGCCGCGTAATACCACCGTGCCCGACACCACTGAATCAGCCAGCACGACGCGCGCATTCGTCAGAACCTGTTGGTTATCAGATGAACGTTCTTGCATGAAAAAATCTCGATAAAGTTCGTCTTTGACGGCCAGCGACAACGCCAGCCTAATGCATGATCCACAATGTGCCAGAGCCGTGTGGCTGGCGCATGGAATTGCCGCAGGGCAACGGCCGCGAAGGTCCTCGGCCTGTGAGCACCACAGCAGTCTGTGTGGTGTTTGCACGTGTCAAGATTTTTTCCTGACAGGGCCTTTTTTTCGTCACATCGCCGGGACACAAATATCACATCAGACAAAGCGGCGGCGATACGCGCCCCCCGCCAGACGTAAGCGGAACGAGTGGATCAAGATGCCTGACTACGGTGAGATTTTACGGTTCCTGGCGCAGACGCCGCCCCAGAGTGATGCAGAGCGTCAAATGCACGCTTCGCTCCTCGAACTCATCGCGGAGTGTTTGCGGTCCGATGATCCCGAAGCGCTAGCCGACTCGCGACAGGTGCGCGAGCGCTTCCCGGACCGCTCCATGGCATTGCGGCTGTCGTGACAGCCGCCACGAGATGCGTAAGCGTTGCGTAGGCGTAGAGCGTTGCGTTGTGTCCGCGTAAGACTAGTGGCGTTTGAGTGTGCGTGGCGTTAAACGGCCAAAATCCGAGACGCCGAGCTTGTTTGCGGCGCAGGGAAGCAGCGGACATTCCGTTCTGCTTCGATCTGACCAGCAACGGCGATGTGTCTCAGGCCAATATACAGCCAGGCCGGTTCAGGCCGACGCGCCGCGGATCGGCCTGGCACCTGTAAACTGAGTAAAGCTGCCGCGCGTTATTGCGGCTCCCGCGTGACCCGAATAGCGCCGCGCGCAAGTCTGCCCCTCGCTTGTGCGCGGCGCGCCCGGCGCGATCCGGATAGTGGGAACCGGTTGCCGGACAGGACGCGCGGCGAAAACGAAATTCCGAGTTGAGAGACGGAGCCACAGTGCCCGTCATACCCCGCCCCCGCTCGGGCTCCGTCTCTCGCCCCTTCTCCCCGAACGTTTCAAAACATCAATGCGCAGGCCGGAAACCGGAAACCAGTTGCCGGGAAAAGTGCGTGGTAAATCCGTGTTTTAGGGCTGCTCTCCGGGTTTATCAGGCGATAAGCGGCTTGACGTATTCGCGCGCCGGGATGCGCATGGTATTCTCGAAACGTTGTGTTTGCGCCGGTCCTGTCATGCCCTGAAGAGGCTTTACCGTGTTGCGTTTCCTCTTGCTGCTGCTGATCACCCTGCCCCTGTTTCTGCTCGCCGCGCCCGCGCAGGCCGGCGTTCTCGCCCGCGTCGATATCAGCGCCCAGACCATGCATGTCTATGTCAACGGCCATCTTCGCCACTCGTGGCGCGTGTCGACGGGGCGTGGGCGCTACCGCACGCCGCGCGGGCGCTTCCGCCCGACCGTGATGCGCCGGATGCACTATTCCAGCCGCTACAACAATTCGCCGATGCCGCACTCGATCTTCTTTCATCGTGGCTACGCGATCCACGGCACCGACCAGGTGCGCTCGCTCGGGCGGCGCGCGTCGCATGGTTGCGTTCGGCTGCACCGCAGCAATGCGCGCACGCTGTTTCACCTCGTGCGCCGTCACGGGCCAGGGCGCACGCGCATCGTGATTCGCAATTAGCCGGCGCTGGCGTCGCCCTCTTCGCGCGCGGCCCTGCGCTCCCGCCGGATGAGATCGGCCAGCAGCGCGCGCAACCTGGGCGGTGGCGCCTCGATATAGGGCAGCGGCCGGCACTGCGCCAGCGTCGCAAGCCCGATGCGCGCGGTGAACGCGCCATTGATGATGCCTTCGCCGAGCCGGGCCGACAGCCGCGCCGTCAGCCCGTGGCCCACCACCTGCTTGATGACATCATCGCCAAGCGCGACGCCCCCTGTGACCGCCAGATGCGCCACCACGAGCCGCGCCAACCGCACAAGCCCGATAAAGCCGGGCCGCCCGCCATACAGGCCCGCCAGCCGGCGCATCAGGCGCAGATTTTCATACGCCGCGAAGCCGACATCGACGAGCGCGAACGGGCTGATCGCCGTGATAACCGACACGCGCCGGGCCGAAGCCGCGATCATGGCGCTGGCCTGCCGGTCAAGCGGTTGGAGCAGTTCACGCTCGGCCAGCACCATCAGCCCGCGCGCGTCGATGACGTCGCCGCGATGCTCGTGGAAGCGGCGAAGCTGCCAGGCAGTCTCCGCGCGCCCGTCCAGCAGTCCTTCGAGCGTACCCACAACCGGGCGCACCGCCTTGAGCCTGCGCTTTTCCGGCTCCGTGGCATCTTCCGCCTGCGCGAGCGCGGTTTCCGCCCGTGTGCGCAGCCGCGTGACGCGCGACACGCGCATAAGCCCGGCGATTTCGCTTGCCATCAGCATCAGCGCCGAGAAGCCGGCGATGACCGCTAGTGCCAGCGCCGCCCAGCCGATCCAGCCGCCCGAGGCGAACAGGGCCGCGACCATCTGATACGCCCAGGAGGTGAGTGCGAGCACGGCCAGGCCGCCTAGCGCCGACACCAGCAGCGCGCCCCAGCGCCAGCCGCGCGCGGGCGGCGGCGCGGCGGTTTGCACCGACAGGTCCGCGGGCTCAAGAGTTTGCAGTGGCTCGGTCTCGCGGATCGCCGGATCGTCAGCGCTGAAAACGGCGGGCTTGCGTGGCGCGCTCATTCGATCCGGTCCCCGATCAGGAAATTGAGCGCGCGGTCCAGGCGAATATGCGGCAACGGCGCGAACTGTCCATGCGGCCCGCGCGCGATCTGTGGCGGGCGGAACCGCACGAAGGCGAAGTCCCCGCCTGCCGAATTGCTCAGCGCGAAATCCGGTGCAAGCGCCAGCGCCGGGTCGTCGGGCAGATCACCCGGGAAAATCGCCGCCTCGCGCGTGCCGTCGAAAACCTCGCCGCCCACTTCTTCGCCCGCCGCCGGGCAGCCCACCACGGTCGGCAGCCGCTGGCCGCCCTGGCGCGCCTCGGCCTCGCGGGTGGCGCGCACCGCCGCGAGCGCCACAGCGTCCACCTGCGCGCCCGCGCCTTCCGCACGCCCCGACGCGCTCTGGACCATCTGGCGTAAAATCGCTTCCAGCCGGTCGTGGCTGTCGCTGTGGACATGGTCGGCCTTGGTGGCGGCGAACAGCACACGGTCGATACGCCGGCCCAGCACCAGTTGCAGCCAGCTTTTCGCGCCGGGATTGAAGCATTCGAGGATGCGGGCCAGCGCGCGCTCCATCTCGGTAACCGCCTGCGGCCCCCGGCCAAGCGCGGAGAGCACGTCCACGAGCACGATTTGCCGATCGAGCCGTGCGAAGTGATCGCGGAAAAACGGACGGACCACGGCTGATTTATAGGATTCAAAGCGTCGCTCCATCATCGCCCATAGCGTTCCGCGCCCCGGCGTCGGCCCGTCCGGCGATGGAAGGGGGCAGAAGGTCAGCGCCGGCGTACCCTCGAACGTGCCTGGCAGGAGAAAACGCCCCGGCGTTGCCACCAGCCCGAGCGCCGCGTCCCGGCTAGCCTGCAAATAGTCCGTGAACACCCGCGCACCCTCGCGCGCCCGCGCCTCATCCTGTGGACCTGATGGATCGGCCTCGCCCAGAAATGCGTGAAACGCGCTCGCGGCCTGCGCGCGCTCCGGCCGCGCCGCCATCTCCAGCGCGAGGCGCGACCATTGCGTGTAGCTCATGTCGAGAAGCGCCAGATCGAGCAGCCACTCGCCCGGATAGTCGACGATGTCGACATGAAGCCGGCCCGGCCCGAGCTGCCGCCGCCAGAACGCCACAGGTTCAAACTCGATCGTCAGCCGGAGCTGGCTGATCTGCCGCGTGCTTTGCGGCCAGTGCCGGTCCGCCCCGGTCATCGCGGCGAGATGATCCTCATAGGCGAAGCGCGGCACGTCGTCGTCGGGCTGCGGCTCCAGAAACACGCGCTCGATCCGCCCTTGGGCCATGGCATCGAAAAACGGCAGGCGCCCGCCATGCAGCAGGTTGTGCACCATCGAGGTGATGAAGACCGTCTTGCCCGCGCGCGACAGACCCGTAACGCCAAGGCGGATGGTCGGGCGCAGCAAGTCCGACGCCAGCGCGCCGGCATTGCGCAGCGCATCGGTGGTCTTGTCGGTGGCATCGCTCAGGCTCATCGGGATCTTTCTGCTGGCCGTCCGGTTTTGGGCCTGCATGAATCGCGCGTTGTCAATTCGTTAAGCAATTTCGTGTCAATTTGAAAGATGCCGCGGTGGGTGTGGAAGCCGGCTGCCGGCAGGTGTGGGCGCGTGGACGCGTTGAGGGGGGCAAGATCATGTGGGCTTATCGCCTGTTGAGCACCGCCATGGACCAGATCGGCAAGCCGATCTCCCGGCTGGAGGATATTGCGCGGTATCTGCATGACGATAACGCGCCGCAGGCGCGTGTGCGAGAGCCATACGCCGACCCCATGCCCAAATCCGCGGATGACGCGCCGCGCCAGGTCTATGCGGGGGCTCCGATTGCCGTGGAGGACGATCAGCTCGTTTTCGATGCCACGCCGCGCCTGACCACGAAGATGGACTTCGCCCCGGACGATTTGGGCTATCTCATCAATAGCGAGGGGCTGGTGCTGATGGGCCAGTCTGACGACGGGTTGGATCACGCGCAGCGCCTGAGGCTGAGCCCGATCCGCCTGGACGACGGTGCGGTGATGGCCGCGCGGGCGACATCGACCATTCGCTACAAGGCCAACCTGCCCAAGACGCCCGTGACACGCGGCAACGACGCAGCGGCGGAGGAAGCGGACACCGAGGCGCTGGCGGCGCACGCGCTGGCCGCCGGCGATATCAACATATTCGATGCCCGCGGGCGCGCGATCATGCTGCAGTTGCGCTGGGCTTGCATCGGGCCGGATCACTGGCGTCTGCTGGTGCGTGTGGCTGGCCCGGCTCTCGTCGTGCGCGCGGCGGGCCGCGGCTGGTGGGCGGCGGCGGATGTGACGTTTGACGCGCGTGGCCGCGTGGCGGACGCCGAGCCGGTGACGCTTGATCTCGGGCGCGGGATCGACCCGGTGACGCTTGACTTCGGGCGGTGCGGCCTGACCCAGTTCGAAGATGCCGCGGGGCTCGTGAAGGTGTTGGCCTGCTCGCAGAATGGCTGGCCACAGGCGAGGCTGCGCGAGGCTGCCGTGCGCGAGGATGGCCGGGTGCTCGGGTGTTTCGATAATGGCCGGGTGGGGCTGCTGGGCCTCGCCGCTTTCGCTGATGACGCGAGCCACGAAGACACGCGCCGCGCCGCCTGAGATGCCCCTGCGCCGCGGGCCGTGGCGCGAAATCCATAACACTTGACACCCCCCGCCATAACGGTACATAGACGGCGGCAATTCGCGGTCTTGGACTTTCGTCGTGCCTTGGCGATGCTCAAGCGTCCGGACCGGATGAGATGGGGAACTGGCAACCCGGCGGGGCACAGCCCTGGACACAATCCCCCGATGAAACCGTCGACCGGCCAGAGGCGGGCCGGGTCCCGGCGGTGTGAGTGAGGCGCCAGTCATTTTCAATGAGGCATGCATGGGCGTAACGGACCTGCCGGACGATTATCGGCCGTCGGATGATGAGCCGTTCATGAACGACCGGCAGCGCGAATATTTCCGCAAGAAGCTGCTTGACTGGAAAGAAGAGATTTTGCGCTCAAGCCGCGAGACGCTCGAAAATCTTCAGGACTCCGGACAACACCCCGATCTGACCGATCGCGCCTCGTCCGAGACGGACAGGGCGTTGGAGTTGCGTGCGCGGGATCGCCAGCGCAAGCTGATCGCCAAGATCGACGCAGCGCTGGAGCGGATCGAGGACGGCAGCTATGGCTATTGCGAGGAAACCGGCGAGCCGATCAGCGTGAAACGGCTTGATGCGCGGCCGATCGCCACCTTGAGCGTCGAGGCGCAGGAGCGCCACGAGAAGCGCGAGAAGATCTACCGCGACGAATAACCTGATCGGTCGCTCGCGCCACGATTTGACATCAAAAAAGGGTGCGGAGAGCCGCACCCTTTTTCCGTCTCGCCAGCAAGCCAGAGCCTGCCAGCATCATGACGATGGGTCCGGGGCGGCAGCGCGCCACCCCGGAGACCACTTCTTACATCGCCGCTGAGCGGGCCGCTTCCATCCAGCCATCGACCAGATCGCTGTTTTCCTCGATCCACTCCGAGGCGTGGCTGCTGATGTCTTCCGGGGAATCCTCGCCCTCGTTCATCTTCGCGTTCTGCGCGAAGATGTCGAGGATCGGCAGACGAGCTTCTTCAAGCAGCGTCTTCACCGCCGGGTTCTCCTCCAGGAAAGCATCGTTGGCGACCGGACGAATGTCGTTGGCCTTCCAGCCGAGCGCGCAAGGATTATTCACGCAACCCGGCACATCGGCAACCGTCGTCTCGTCGGTCGCGTTCGGCATCTCGATCCAGACAACATCCTGGCCCGGCTTCAGCAGACCAACGGTCCAGTTCGGCGTCCAGGTGTAGAACAGGATCGGGTCGCCCTGCTTGTAGCGGCCAAGCGCATCCGCCATCGAGGCCGAATAGCTGGCCTTGATCGGATTGATATGGTCGCGGAGCTCCAACTCGTCGAGGTCTTTGGAGATCTTCTCCTCGCAACCCCAGCCCGGCGGGCATGCAACCAGGTCGGCCTTGCCGTCGCCATTCGAGTCGAAGGCTTCCTTGATCTCCGGCTTCTTGAAGTCGTCGATGCTGGTGATGCCATACTCTTCGGCAGACTTCTTGTCCACGAGATAGCCCTGAAGCGCGCCACCCTCGGCGACATAACCGACGAGCGAGGCGCCGTCTTCAAAGTTGTCACGATAGGTATCGTGCAGCGGGAACCAGCCGTTCACCCACAGGTCAACGTCGCCCTGGCCAACCGCCTGGTAGAAGGGCGGGTTGTCCAGTGTCTTGACCGAAGAGACCTCGTAGCCAAGCTGTTCGAACATCTGCTTGTAGAGTTCGGCCTGGAACCAGCCGGTATCCCATGTGGCACGGGCCATCTCGATTGTCTTGCCTTCGCCCGGCTCCTGGGCGGTGGCGTCGCTGGTGACGGTAGTCGCCGTCAGCGCGAAAGCCGCCACGGCGCCCATCGTGAGCCGCGACAGAGTGTTAATAGCACTCATGTGTATCTCTCCTCCTTCAAACTTGCTTCGTCAAATTTACACGGCGTGGCAGCCGGATTTGGCCGTCCACGTCGCTAATGATGGCCCGCAGCAATGTCGGCCGCGGGCCGCCGCGTCACTCCGCGGCGGAAGAGGCCGCCTTGCCCTCCGGCTTGGAGGGCTCGCGGCCTTGACCGATCAGCATGCGCAGGACGCCTTTGAACGTCCAGCCAGCCTGGGATTCGTCGCCCTGCTGGCCGAGCGCCTGCGTGATACGGTCCAATACGATAGCGAGCAGCACGATACCGAGGCCGCCAATGAAAGCCTGGCCGACGTCGAGCCGTCCCAGCCCGGTGTAGACAGTGAGACCGAGACCGCCTGCGCCAATCAACGCGGCGATAACGGCCATCGACAGCGCCAGCATCAGGGTCTGGTTAAGCCCCGCCATGATCGTTTTCAGCGCCAGAGGCACCTGAATTTCCCAAAGGACCTGCCGCGGCGTCGAGCCAAAGGCGTAGCCCGCCTCCACCAGATCACCCTGCACCTGTCGTATGCCGAGATTGGTCAGGCGCACGATCGGCGGAAGCGCGAAGATGATTGTCGCGATCACGCCCGGCACCAGTCCGACCCCGAACAGCATGACGATCGGCACGAGGTACACGAACGGTGGGATCGTCTGCATGATGTCCAGCACGGGGCGCAAATTGGACGCGAAGCGGTCGCTTGCCGCCGCCGTGATCCCAAGCGGGATGCCGATGACAGCGCAGAACACGACCGCCGTCAGAATCATCGCGAGGGTTGTCATCGTTTCGCTCCATACCCCGACGGAGTCGAGCACGAGGAACGACACGATCGTGAAGATGGCGACGCCGCGCCCAGCCAGCCGCCACGCGAGCAGCGCGAGCAGCGCGGTGAACACGATGAACGGCGTTGCTTGGAGCATTGCATCCAAACCGTTGAGGACCTTTTCAACGGGCCATTTAATGCCCTGGAACGCGGGCCGGAAATTCTGGACCAGCCAGTCGACGCCATCCTCGACCCAGACGTCCATCGGCACCTGGAAATAATCAGACGGACGCAGCGCATCGAGGCTCGCGCCGACCTGAGCAAATGTCGCGTTGGTATCAGACATCAGGCAGTCTCCTTGGCGGCAGACTCATCGTGCTCAGCAGCGGCCTGCACATCGTCGGCGGTCTCACCGGCATGATTTCCGCCCTGCTGGCCAGGGTCCTCGCTGGGCTGCTCCAGATGCTGGAACACCTTCATGGGATCGACAACGCCGCGCAGCTTGCCTTCGCGGTCAATCACAGCGAACAGCTTGTGATCGCCGAGGCGGTCAAAGCTCTCGCAGATGTAGGTGGAGCGGCGGACCTTGGCGAAGTGCTTGTCCATGAGGTTGCTGGCAGTCCCACCGGCTTCAGCGTTTTCAACGCTCTCGCGCTTAACGAGGCCCAGCGGCTTGTTCGCACCGTCAACGACAAACATGCCTTTGAGATCGTCATTCGCGGCAAAGCGTTCTTGCATCGTCTCCAGGGTATCTTCGCCATTCAGCGTCGGCGCTTCCTCGCGGATGCTGCCGAAGGTCAGCACGCGGCTGCGATCCACATCGCGGGTGAATTCGAACACGTAATCATCCGCGGGCTCGATGACGATTTCCTGCGCCGAGCCGACCTGCACGAAGCGGCCATCCTTCATGATCGCAATCTGGTCGCCAAGTTTCAGCGCTTCCTGCAGATCATGAGTAATGAAAACGATGGTTGTGCCGAGCCGCTCCTGGATCTCGATAAGCTCGTCCTGCGTGTCGCGGCGGATCAGTGGGTCGAGGGCAGAGAACGGCTCGTCCATGAGCAGAACCTCTGGCGACACTGCCAAGGCGCGCGCCAGCCCGACGCGCTGCTGCATCCCGCCGCTAAGATTTTTCGGATACGAATCCGCCCAGGCTTCCAGCCCCACAGACTTCAACGAGGAGATCGCGTTCTCCCGGCGTTCCTCGACACCAACGCCGCGCGTCTTCAATCCGTAGGCTGCGTTCTCCCAGACCGTCTTGTGCGGGAACAGCGCGAAATGCTGGAACACCATCGCCATGCGCGTAAGGCGCACCTTGCGCAAATCCTCCTCGCTTGCGGCGGTGACATCAAAATCATCGACGTAAATTTTGCCGGCGGTCGGCTCGAACAGGCGGTTGAGGCAACGGATCAGCGTGGATTTGCCCGAGCCGGACAGCCCCATGACCACGAAAATCTTACCCTCGGGCACCGTGAAGGAAACATCATTCACAGCGACAACGCTTTTCGTTTCGCTGAACACTTCGTCCTTTGAAGCCCCCTGCCGGGACAGCTCAAGCGCCTTGTCCGGTTCCGGGCCAAAGATTTTGTAGACGTTTTCTGCGGTGATTTTTTCGGTCATGCGCTCTTGATGTTGTCGTTTGCGATAAAGGCGGATCACAGAATCGCTCGCGAGGGGCTGGCCAACCCAGCCGTGCTGCCTTGCGATGTTAATGCGTTACGTCTGAACGACTGATCCTATGCAACGGCGGTACAGCACCTCTGCGGCGATCAGTCTGGTCAATTGAGTGTGAACCGTACACCGCTTGCCATGGCCAGTCAAACGAGCAATTCGCCACACCTGTCCGCCCAACAGAAAGATCAACCGTTGGCGCCGATAATTGCAGAAAATACAGTGGAAGTGAAATATCTGAAGTGTCGCCTGCGCATTTTTTGAGTGTATAAAGGATTATGGCAGATTTATTGGGATTGGTACGCACAACCATACACGGACGCTTCTTAGAGATTTAGAAGCGCGTGCCAAAACCTTTTCCGCCTGCAATCCATAGCTGCAACGATGTAACTTGCGCTGAGGCAAACAGTCGCATCGCTGCCCATGGAATAGGCACTCTTAAAGATACCGCATTGTCGGCGCTTGGCAATGCCCAAACCGGCGCGAGACCATGATGAGCGGGTTATAAAACGCGCGTTTCAGTGAAGATTGACTTGCGCCGGACGCTCCGGGGCGGCGTTGTCCCGCCCCAGGCCTTGGGGCGACGCTGTCTCGATGCTGGATTTTTCCGGAATCGTTTCAAGCCGGCGCGACGTGTTGAACACCACCGTGGCCGTCGTGCCCGCGCCTGCGCTGGTGTCCAGCTCCAGCCGGCCGCCGTGGAGTTCCGCCAGCCCCTTGACGATTGGCAGGCCGAGGCCGCTGCCACCCTCCGCGCTGTCGCGCGCGAAAGCGCCCTGGCCGAATGAGCGCAGCACCAAGGGAATTTCGTGTTCCGGGATGCCCGGTCCATCGTCGGAGACGCTCAGGAAAGGTTCACTCGCCGCGTTGACGCTGCACCTGAGCGTCACCGTGCCGCCGCGCGGCGTGAACTTGATGGCGTTCGACAGCAGGTTGAGGCAAATCTGGCGAAGAGCACGCTCGTCCGCCCAGAGAACATCCGGCATCCCCTCGTAATCCTCGATGAACGTGACCCCATTCTCCTCCGCGCGCATGATCATCAGCCTGCGGCAATCCTCCATCACTTCGCCGAGCGGAACGCGGGTTTCATTCAGCTCGTAGCGCCCCGCCTCGATGCGCGACAGATCGAGAATTTCGTTGATGAGGTGCAGCAGATGCTGTCCGCTATCGTAAATGTCGGCGGAGTAGTTGCGGTAGGTCGGAGTGGTGTGCGGGCCGAGGACCTCGTCTTTCATCACTTCGGAAAAGCCGAGAATGGCGTTGAGCGGGGTCCGAAGCTCGTGGCTCATCGTGGCGAGGAAGCGCGATTTCGCCATGCTCGCGTTCTCAGCGCGCCGGCGGGCATCCTCGGATACAGCCTTCGACTTCTCCAGCTCCGCGATCAGCGCGTCCTTCTGGGCGCGATATTCCAGCATGTTCAACAACGTCGCGTTCAGGCCGCGCGCCAGCAGGATGAAATAGACGTGTATCGCGATCGCCATGATCGCCAGCGACAAATAGAACATGTCGCCCATCAACACGGAGCGCAGCGCCAACGCCGCTGTGAGCGGAACGGTGCCGGGATAAAGCAGCGGCACGACCGTGGAGGCGAAGATCATGCGGCTCGCGACAACGATCACGAAGGCCGCGAAGATCAGGAAATAGGCCGCCTGGTGGTGCGTCGTGATATCCACGAATGCGAGGCCGGCCCATGTCATGCCGTAGAGGAACTCAGCGGCCCACAGCTTGCCGCGCCAGGCTTGCGCGTCCGCTGGGCCGTGCTCCAGTTGCCGGCATAGCGCCAGAACAATGCCCTTCGCCATCAGGACAGCGGCAAGCCACAGGCCGAGTTGATCGATCGGCGCCCAGTTCACCAGCGCAAGGCAAACCACCAGCGCCAGCATCGGCATGGCGGCCCAGGCCGAAAGCTCGTTGGCCGCGAACATGCGCAGCCGCTCGAACTCGAAATTGCCGCCGCTTACCGCCGCCTGATCCCGGCCTGATGACGTCTGTCCGCCCCCATGAATGGAGCGCCCTTCACCGTCGAAGGTCGCCTCGGCGGTCTGTTCAACACTCATGACTTCGCAATGCCGGTTTGCGCGGCGCGGCGCCGCAATCTGTGACAAGAAGTCCGGAACGATAGTCGCGGCCACTGACCGGATGAAGGCACCGGACCGAATTGAGCCAGTTTTCTCTGAGATTGCCTAATAAGGCGTTTACGAGACCGCTCGAAATGAAACAATCTGGCGTCGGACAACCCGAAAGTGCAGGGCGGTTATGGCGGCTGCGTGCACTGCCGCACGGGTGTTATGCAGAACAATGAAAGGCAGGGGCGCATGAAGATCATCGAGGCGCGCGGCGCCCCCAATCCGCGGCGCGTGCGCATATTCGTGGCCGAGAAGGGTCTGGACATCGCTTATGAGCAGATCGACCTGCTCGGCGGCGAGCACAGGGGTGACTGGTTCCAGCGGCTGAACCCTTACGGCGGCGTCCCGGTGTTGCTGTTGGACGACGGCACGGCCCTGAGCGAGACCATGGCCATCTGCCGCTACCTTGAGGCTCTTGAGCCGGAGAAAGCGCTGTTCGGCCGGGAGCCGCTGGAGGCGGCGCAGGTGGAGATGTGGAACCGGCGGATGGAGTTCAGCGTCTTCTTCCCAGTCGCGACCGTGTTCCGTCACACCCATCCGCGCATGGCCGCGCTGGAGACGCCGCAAATCCCGGAGTGGGCCGAGGCGAACCGCGTGCGCGCCGAAAACGGGCTGAGGCTGCTGAATGACCGGCTGGGCGAGAGCGCGTATGTCACGAGCAACACGTTCACGGTGGCAGACATCACGGCATATGTCGCGATCGGCATGATGAAGCTCGCGCGCCTGGACTGGCCGGATGGGTTGAACCATCTGGCGCGATGGTACGAAACGGTGACAGCGCGCCCGAGCGTGGAAATGGCAGGTAGTTGACCATGAAGCTGACGATCACGGGCAGCGGCGACGCGTTTGCCTCGGGCGGGCGGCTCAACACCTGCTTTCACGTGCAAACAGGCGAGACCGGCTTCCTGATCGACTGCGGCGCGACCGCGCTCGTCTCGCTCAAGCGCGCGGGGTTCAGCACCAACGACATCGACACGATTTACATTAGCCATCTGCACGGCGATCATTTCGGCGGCCTGCCCTTCTTCCTGATCGACGCGCTGTTCATCGCGAGGCGCACCAAGCCGCTGACGCTCGCCGGACCGGCGGCGCTGGAGGCGCGTTTTCATATCGCGTGCGAGGCGATGTTCCCCCTCATCACCGAACACCAGCGCGAATTCGATCTTGCCTTCGCGCCGCTTGCGGCAGGCGAGACCACGAAACTTGGCGCGGTCAGCGTTTTGCCGTTCGAGGTCAAACACTATTCCGGCGCGCCGTCCTACGCGCTTCGCTTCGCGCTGGAGGACAAGGTGCTGGCCTATTCCGGGGACAGCGGCTGGACGGACACGCTGATCGAGGCAGGGCGCGACGCCGATCTCTACATCATGGAGTGCTTCCAGTACGACAAGCCGCTCGACATGCATCTCGATTACATGACGATCCTTCGCCACCTGGACGACATCAACGCCAAGCAGGTGCTGCTCACGCACATGGGCGATGACATGCTGGCGAAACGCGAGGCCGTGACGCATCCGCGCGTGGCGCTCGCCGAGGACGGGATGGTGCTGGAGCTTTGAGCGCGCCGCTGACCGGGGCTGACAGGCTTGAGGCGCTGCGCACGCGCATTTCCGCGTGCCGCGTCTGCGCCGATACGCCCGACGGCGCGCCACTGCCGCATGACCCCAACCCGGTGTTGCGGGTAAGCGGAAGCGCGCGCATTGCTGTTTGCTCTCAGGCCCCCGGTCAGCGTGCGTACGCTTCGGGCGTTCCCTTCAGCGATCCGTCGGGCGAGCGCCTGCGCGACTGGATGGGCGTCACGAGTGAGGAATTCTACGATGAAAGCCGCATCGCCATCGTGCCGATGGGCTTCTGCTTTCCCGGCTATGACGCGAAGGGCGGCGACCTGCCACCGCGCAAGGAATGCGCGCAAGTCTGGCACGCCACGCTGTTCGACGCCCTGCCCCGGTTTGATCTGATCCTGCTGATCGGGCATCACGCGCAGAAATGGCATCTCGGGCGCGACGCGCGGCGCACCCTGAGCGAAACGGTCGCGGACTGGCGCAGCTACGCGCACCGCGAGGCCTTGCCCCGCTATCTCCCGCTGCCGCACCCGTCCTGGCGCAATACAGCCTGGCTGAAGCGCAACCCGTGGTTCGAGGCCGAGGTGGTGCCATACCTGCGCGCGGAAGTCCGCCGCCTGCTATGAGCCCGCGCCGTCCAGCGCATCGCGG
>CAYFVF010000021.1:6130-15715 GCA_964346335.1 uncultured Hyphomicrobiaceae bacterium | reverse complement strand
TCAGCAGCGCGATGCGCGCATCCCAGATCAGCGCGCGCATGGCCGTGAACCGCCCGACGACGAGAGAGCGAAACTGCTCGGCGTATTCGTTGTGCAGGTCCTCGATCATCTGGCGCGAAAGCGCTGCGATGATCGGCGTGATGAGAATGGTCTGCGCGATGATCATCGCGGTGGGCGTGTAGAGAAGCTGGAGCCAGCCGAACGGCCCGGCATTCGAGAGCATCAGGTAGACGATAAGCCCGACAACGACCGGCGGCAGGCCCATCAACGTATTCATCAGCACCAAGGCCGCGCCGCGCCCGGGAAAGCGTGTGATCGCCACGATCGCGCCGAGCGGAAAACCGATCAGGCACGCGACGACCATCGCGCTGAGGCTGACGCGCAGGGACAGCAGGATGATCTCCAGCAACTCGGGATCACCGGACACCAGGAGTTCAAGAGCCAGCCAGAGCGCGTTCCAATAATCTTGCATAATTATGTTTTTTGTCCGCTATTTTCGGAATATGCGCAAATTCTGCACGAGCACAGGAAATTATGCAATCAACCGCTTGACTCGGCATAGGCTGAGCCCGCGTCAGTGGCGAGTGGCGATGGGAACGGGATGGCTCAGGCGGACCTGTCGACGGCCTGCGCTTGCACGCTGGTCACGGCAATGAGCCGGTAGACATCGTCGGCGGAACACCCGCGCGAGAGGTCGTTCGCCGGGCGGGCCAAGCCCTGAAGGATCGGGCCGATCGCGCGCGCGCCGCCGATCCGCTCAGCCAGCTTGTAACCGATATTGCCGGCTTCGAGGCCCGGAAACACCAGAACGTTGGCGCGGCCTTCGAGGGGTGAGCCGGGCGCTTTACTGGAATTGATTTCGGGGACCAGCGCCGCATCAAGCTGAATATCGCCATCGACGGTCAGATCGGGGCGGGCCTCGCGCACGAGACGCGTCGCCTCGGCCACCTTGTCGACCAACGGATGCGCCGCGCTGCCCCGCGTCGAAAACGACAACATCGCCACGCGCGGCGTCATGCCCAGCAATTCGGCGGCGCTGTCGGCCGAGGCCTGCGCAATCTGCGCGAGCTGGCTGGCATCGGGCGCAACGACCAACGCGCAGTCCGCGAACACCATGGCGCCCTTGGGTTCGTGATGCGCCTCGCACATCATCATGATGAAGAAGCTGGACACGCTTTTGTAGCGCTTGCCAAGCCCGATCACCTGGATGGCCGCGCGCACGGTGTCGGCCGTCGTGTTGGCGGCGCCCGCGATGGTGCCGTCCGCCTGGCCGGCGCGCACCATCATGTTGGCGAAATAAAGCGGCCCGCGCATTGTCGTTCGCGCGGTCTCCGGGTCCATACCCTTGTGGCGGCGCATCTCCGCGTACAGCTCTGCGAAGTTATCGAAATGAGAGGATTTGGCGGGCTCCACCACGGCGATTTCCAGCCCCGACGCGCCAGCCTTGTCCAAGGCCTCGCGCACTGTGCTCTCGGCGCCCAAGAGCGTGACACGCGCCAGCCCTTCACGCACCGCGCGCACCGCCCCGGCCACGATCCTTGGGTCTTCCCCTTCTGCCAGGACGATATGCTTGGGATTGGCGCGGGCGCGGTCAAGCAGGTCGTCGAAAGGCTTCATGAACAAGACTCCAGGCGCACGATGGCACGCATGAACGGCCCGCCACCCCGATCGGGGCAGCGGGCGCATTTACCGCTCACTTATGCTTCTGCGGCGTAAGCCTTGTACTTGTCAAGGAAGCGCACCGGCTTCGACAACGCATCACGGCGGAACGGGTCACCGAGTTCGCGGGTGACCATGACCTCCAGAACCGTCGTCTTGCCCTCTTTTTGCGCCTCGCAGGCCGCGCGCAACGCCGGGCCGACATCGCCAAGCTTTTCGATGCGCTGGCCTTCCGCGCCCATGGACCGGGCGATATCCGCGAAGTTGGGGTTCTCCAGATCGGTCCCGACGAAGCGGCGGTTGTAGAAATCGACCTGGTTCTTTTTCTCCGCGCCCCACTGGCGATTGTTGAAGACCACCGCCGTGACGGGGATGTTTTCGCGCACGCAGGTGAGGATTTCACCAAAGCTCATCGCCCAGGCGCCCTCGCCGACATATGCAATTACGGGCCGATCCGGCGCGGCCAGCTTGGCGCCGATCGCCACCGGGAAGGCATAACCGCAGTTGCCGAAGCTCATCGCCGCCAGCATCGAGCGCGGCCGGTCGAAGCGCAGATAGCTGTTGGCCACCGAGCAGATATTGCCGATATCGGTCGAGACCACCGCGTCCGCCGGCATCGCCTTCTCCAGTTCGCGAAGCATCTCGCGCGGGTGCATCCGGTCCGGCTCGGCCTTGATGGCATCAAGGCTGTAAGGATCGGTCTCGTGCTTCCAGTTGGAAAGCTCTTCCTCCCACGCGGCCTTCTCCGACTTGATCGTGGAAAGGCGCTCGGCTTCGTTGGCGCGACAGGCCAGCTCACGGTTCTGCAAGCCTTCATAAAGCGCCTCGGCCGCGGCCTTGGCGTCGCCGTTGACGCCCACGGAGATTTTCTTCACGAGGCCAAGCATCTCGGGGTCGGCGTCGACCTGGATGATCTCCGCGTCTTTCGGCCAGTAGTCCATGCCGTGCTGGGGCAGCGTGCCGAACGGGCCAAGTCGGCTGCCCAGCGCGAGCACAACGTCCGCCTGCGCGATCAGCTTCATGCCGGCTTTCGAGCCCTGGTAGCCAAGCGGGCCAGCCCATAGCGGATGGCTCGCCGGGAAGGCGTCGTTATGCAGATAGCTCGTGACCACCGGCGCATTCAGGTGCTCCGCGAGGTGAATGCAGGCTTCCACGCCGCCTGCATTGATGACGCCGCCGCCCGCGAGGATCACCGGGAACTTCGCCTTGGCCAGCAGTTGCGCCGCTTTCTCCAGGCTTTCCTTGCCGCCGGGACCACGCTCGACGCGGATCGGCTTGGCGATGTCGTAATCGGCCTCGCCATAGAAGTAATCGCGCGGGATGTTGAGCTGCGTCGGCCCCATCTTCAGCATGGCCCGATCGAAGCAGCGTGCGGTGATCTCCGCCATGCGCTTGGGGTTGTTCACATGGCCCTGGTATTTCGTGATTTTTGAGAAGATAGGGAGCTGCTCGGTCTCCTGAAAGCCCCCGAGCCCCATGCCCATCGACCCGGCCTCCGGCGTGATGCAGACCACCGGGGTGTGCGCCCAATAGGCCGCCGCGATCGAGGTGACGAAATTGGTGATGCCCGGCCCGTTCTGCGCCATGCACACGCCGTGCCGGCCGCTGACGCGCGCATACCCGTCCGCCATGTGGCCGGCGCCCTGCTCGTGTACGGTCGGGATGTAGCGGATGCCGGCGGCGGGGAAAATGTCCAGCGCATCCATACATGCGGAGCCGACGATGCCGAAGACATCCGTGACGCCATTGGCCGCCAGGGTTTCCACGAAGGCTTCGCTTGGGGTCATTCGAGTCATGAAGAAACGTCCTTTATCCTGCTTTCACGTGTCCTGCACTGTCTAAACGATGCTTTCGAGACGCCGGGACTGCCGCTCTGACCACGGTTAGCCTGCCAGCGCTTCCATTCTCTTGAATCCACCATTGCTTATAGCACGGGCCGGCCATGGGCGCAGCCGAAAATGAAAACATGTTCATTCTTGCTCCGGCATCGGGTCGGGTTCCTCGCTCATCTGCATTCCCGCACCGCTATCAGCTCTCGCCGTGCACGTCCGGCATCAGCCCCGCCAGCTCATCCGCCGCCGCCCGCAAGGCATCTACCCAGCCCAGCGCATCCGCGAGGCTCAGGCGCTGCGTCGGCCCGTGCACCGCCAGCCCGGCCATCATGCGCCCGTCGCGATCGCGGATGGGGACGGCGACCGCGACCATGCCGGCCACGAACTCCTCGTTATCCGTGCCAATCCGGTTTTCAGCAATCTGCTCCAGCGCGGCGAGAAGCTCATCCGGGTTGGTGATTGTGTTGGTCGCGTGGGACGTCAGATCAAGCAGGCGGACAAGCGTCTCGCGGCGCTCGCGCGGCAGGCTGCTGAGGTACAGCTTGCCACTAGCGGTGCAATGAAACGGGACCTGGCTGCCGACGGGAAGCTGAACACGCAGCGGCCACCGGGTTTCAACGCGCTCCAGGTAGACCATGCCGCCCTCTTCAGGCAGGGCGATATTGCAGGTCTCGCCGACATGTTCGGACAAGCGGCGCAACACCGCCCGGCGCGCGTGCATGAACCGGACAAAGCCGAGAACCCCACGCGACATGCCGCGCAGCCGCAGCCCCGGCAGGTAGCGCCGCCCATCAAGGTCCTTTTCCAGGAACCCCTCACGTTCCAGGCGCTTGCACAGCCGGTGTATGGTCGGTTTCGGCAGGCCGAGCGTCTCGTTGATGTCCGTCGGCGTCAACGGCGTCCCGGCCCGGGCCAGCGCTTCCAGGATGTAAAGGGAGCGCACCCCGGTCGGGACGTGTTCGCCGCCTTTGTCTCGTCCTTCGACCATTTGCGCCCCGGCTGTATCAACCATGCCCACGGCCTGGCTCATGCGCGCCCTCGCCTACTGGAACACGCCCGCGCCCTCGAAGGTGAGCAGCGCCAGAGAAATTTCAGGGATGAGCGCTATCGCGAACCACGCCAGGAATAGCGCCAAGAGGAACGGCAAGATATGCCGGACGATCTGGAAGTAGGGTATGCCCGTGATCCCGCTGGCCACGTACAGGTTCAGCCCGTACGGCGGTGTGATGAAGCCGATCGCCGCACCGACGAGGAAAATGACCGAGAAGTGCACGGGATCAACGCCAATGCCCACCGCGATCGGTGCGAGGATCGGCGCGAGAATGATCGTGACCGGCAAGCTCTCCAGGAGCGTGCCCACCAGCAGCACGATCGCCATGCACGCGAACAGCACGGGATAGAAGCCGCCAAGCTGGCCGATGAGGCCCTCGACGAAAGCTTCCGCGCCGAGCAGCGTCAGGATCTGCTGCATCACCACCGACACCGCGATCAGCGGCGCCAGCAGCCCGGTGATCTGGCCAGATCGCAGGATCAGGCTGGGCAGGCGCGCGGGGCTGAATCCCTCGACGATCAGGCTGGAGACGTAGCCGCGGTTGTCGATGGCTTCCAGGTCGGCGGCCAGATCGGTGATGCCTTGTGAGCGCGCCTTCATGCGCGGTTGAATCAAGTAGCGATGAATGGGAAAGCTCAGAAGCCCTGCAATCATGCAGAAGCCAGCCGTCACACCTGCGGCTTCGGTCGGCGAGAACTGCCCTGTGTAAATGCCCCAAAGAACGAGGCCGATGGCGAAAAAACCCAGCCAGCCGCTGAGCGCGGTCTTGATCACCCGCTTGGGATAGACAGCGACGAGTTCGCCCCAGCCATTGCGGTGGCAGACATACCAGGTCGCGATCTGCATCGCCACGACCATCAGCGCGCCGGGCAGCAGGCCCGCGATGAACAGGTCGCTGATCGAAAGGTTCATCAGGAAGCCGTAGACGATGAAGATGATGCTCGGCGGAATGATGATGCCGACCGTGCCGCCAGCAGCGAGCGTGGCGGCGGCAAAGTTCTTGTCATAGCCGCCCTTGGTCATCTCGGGGTGCATGATCGAGCCGATGGCAGCGGTCGTGGCCGAGTTCGAGCCGGAGATCGCCGCGAACATCCCGCAGGCGCCGAGCGCGGCCATGGCCAGCCCGCCGCGCAGCCAACCCAGCACCGAGTAGGCGAAATCCGATAATCGCTTGGCGATCCCCGCGCCGTTGATCAGATCGCCGGTAAGAATGAACAGCGGCAGCGCCAGCAGGCCGAAGAAGTTCAGCCCCTCATAAAGAGTCACACCGATATTGTAGAGCGTAAAGTCGATCACGAGGCTCACCCCGATGACCCAGAAGCCGATAACCAGGAAGATCGGCACGCCCAGCATGAACAGGCCCATGACGCCCAGCGAAACGAGCAGGATCAGCGTTCCCTCGTCCATATCGATGCTCCTCAATCCGCCAGCATGCTGCTGGGCAGGTTGAACGGTTCACGCCGGCGGAAACAGGCGATATCGCGCCAGGTGTTCTGCACAACACGGATAATCACCAGGGAAAAACACACCGGGGTCGCCAGATAGAACCACCACTGCATGACATCGTCCGTGCCCGAAACGATCTGGAAGTTCTGGCGGCTGAGCTCGACCTGTTGCGCGGTGAAATAGATCACGATGATCGAGAACACGACCCACAGCACGGCATCAAGGAGCAGGCAGGCAAACTGCCCCGTGTAGCCGAGGCGTGAGCGGAATTCGTCAAAACGCAGATGCGTGCGCAGCTTGACGTTGTGCGCGCACCCGGCCCACACGACCCAGAGGAACAGGTAGACCGGGATGGTGCTGCTCCAGGGCGCTTGTTCGTTGAACACGAAGCGGCGAATGACCTCGACGAAGATGATCCCCGCCATGACCACATAGCTGATGAGGATGATGGTCTTTTCAGCGTTGTTATCGAGCCATCTCAAGACGAACATGGGCGATATCCCCCGTCACGCCGGCATCAGCTGGTCCCGCGGCTGGCGCAGCGGCGCGCTGGTCTCTCATGGATTGGAACGCGGTAAGGGGGGCGCGCGCACGGCGCGTCCCCCAGCCCTGGGAGGTCAGGCTGATTTCCACCAGCGACGCGGCTCGACGTTCTCGGCCAGCGTATCCTTGGGGATTTCGCGGGCGATGTCGTAGATGAACTTGTAGGTGTCCATTCCACCGGCCCAGTTGTCGATGCGCTCGCGCCACTGCGCCCATGCGTCCGGCTGGAATTCCGGCGAGCACATCTCTTCGGCCTCGCGCATCGCGTCTTCGGAGAGATTTGCGATCCGCACGTTGCTCTTCGCGAAGATCGTATCCGGCAGTTGTGGTTCGGAGAAGCCCACCGTATTGACCAGCGCGGCTTCGTTGGCGGCCTGTACGTGAACCTGGGTGAGATAAGCCGATTCCATCACCGCGTCCTGCAGATCGCCGGGCAACTCGTCGAATTTCGACGCGCTCACCGCTGTATGCTCCGTGCCGCAGAAAAAGCCGAGATTCACGCACTGCGAGACGACCGGCGACATGTTGGCGTAAGCCACGGCCGAGGCCCATGTCTCAGCGCCGTCGATCAGGCCCTGCTTCAAGCCATCAAGCGTCTCTTCCCAGGCGATCGGCGTCGGGTTCAGGCCCATGAGATCCATGGCGATGCGGCCGAGCTGGGTGCCCGTCACGCGGTTCTTGGTGCCCGCGAGGTCGCCCACACTCTGCACCAGCGGCTTGTCCTGCCATTTCAAGCCCAGCTGGATGCCGCGCAACTCGGCGTGGCTGAACAGGAAGTGGATATTGTGACGCGAGCGCAGCGGCTCGCGCAGCACCTGTTCGCTACCCGGATGGTACAAGAAGTAGTACTGCGCGGCGCGGCTCGGAAACATGTAGGCGTAGTCGAGAACGTTCAGATACGGCGCGCCGCCCGCTGAGTTCTGCGTGGACGCGGCGTACATGTCGACGATGCCCTGCTGGGTCTTTTTCACGCAATCAAGCTGGCCGCAAATCTGGTTGTTGCCGATGAACTCGATGCGGATTGCGCCGTCGGTACGTTCTTCGAGATCGCGGACAAATTCGAGACAGCCCGCGCGTTCGATCAGCAGGTTCTCTTCGTTGAAGCCGGCCGCGCCGAACTTCCACTCGACCTTCGCCGGGGTGCTGAAGCGCTTTTCATAGGTCGAGTTCGCCGCCTCCGCCAGCCGCGAGAAAGTGACCGCGCCTGTCAGGCTGCCGGCCGCGAGCATGGTCGACGTGATGCCGAACTGCTTGGTCAGCCGCAGCATGTCGCGGCGTGAGATGCCCTGGAGCTTTTCCGATAGTTTCGTCACGTGTTTCCTCCCAAGTTTCTGATTGCCCGTTCAGGCGGGGTATTATAATTTTGATACCGACAGTCTCATTTTTATGCGAAGCTCTACAGCGATTCAAGCGGAATTAATCCCCTCGACCGACTCCCGGTCCAACAACAGACTAAGCAGGGATGGAATACGACTATATCATCGTCGGAGCCGGCTCCGCGGGCTGCGTGCTGGCCAACCGGCTGAGCGCGGACGGCGAGTGCCGCGTGCTGTTGCTGGAAGCAGGCGGGAAGGACAGCAACCCGTGGATCCATGTGCCGGTCGGCTACTTCCGCACCATGCACAACCCCGCCACCGACTGGTGCTACAAGACCGAACCCGATCCGGGCCTGAACGGCCGGTCGCTGGAATGGCCGCGCGGCAAGACGCTGGGCGGCTCAAGCTCGATCAACGGGCTGCTCTACATCCGTGGGCAGGCGGAGGACTACGACCACTGGCGCCAGCTTGGAAACGCCGGCTGGTCCCATGCCGATGTGCTGCCCTATTTCAAGCGCGCGGAAGACCAGGAAAACGGCGAGGACGACTACCACGGCGCGGGCGGGCCGATCTCGGTCTCGAACATGCGGGTCCACCGGCCGGTTTGCCACGCGCTCATTGATGCGGCCGAAGAGATCGGCATTCCGCGCAACGATGACGTCAACGGCGCGACGCAGGAGGGCGCGGGCTATTTCCAGTTGACGGCGCGGGGCGGCTGGCGCTGCTCGACTGCGGTGGGCTATCTGCGCCCGGCGCGGGGGCGCAAGAACCTGAGCGTGCTGACCCACGCGCAGGCGCGGCATCTGCTGTTCGACAAGAACGATACCCGGCGCGCGGCCGGGCTGGCGTTTTTCCACCACGGCGCTCCGCGCGAGGCCCGCTTGCGCCCGGGCGGCGAAGTGATCCTGAGCGCAGGCGCGATCGGCTCGCCGCAGATCCTCCAGCTTTCGGGCATCGGCCCCGGCGAGACGCTGCGCGCGGCCGGCATGGACGTGGCGCATGAAATGCCCGGCGTCGGCCAGAACCTGCAGGACCACTTGCAAATCCGCATGGTCTACGAGGTCAGCGAGCCGACGCTGAACGACGAAATCAACAGTTTCCTCCGGCGTATGCGGATCGGCCTGCAATACGTGCTGTTCCGGCGCGGCGCGATGGCGATGGGCGCGAGCCAGGTCTGCATTTTCGCGCGTACGCGCCGCGAACTGGAAACACCGGACATCCAGTTTCATTTCCAGCCGCTCAGCGCGGACAAGCCGGGGCTGGAGATGCATCCCTATTCCGGCGTCACGCTGTCGGTCTGCCAGCTACGCCCGGAAAGCCGCGGGCACATCGCGGTGCGCTCGCCCGACCCGATGGCCTATCCGGCGATCCACCCGAATTATCTGGCCACGAAGCTGGACCAGGAAACGGCGGTAGCAGGGATGCGCGTGGGGCGCGATCTGGCTGGCGCGAAGGCGATGGCGCCGTTCGTCGTGCGCGAGCGGCTGCCCGGCGAGGCGGCGCACAGCGACGATGACCTGCTCGACGCGGCGCGGGCGATCTCGCAGACGATCTACCATCCCGTCGGCACCTGCAAGATGGGGCCGGACCCGATGGCGGTGGTCGATGAGCGCTTGCGCGTGCACGGGATGACGGGCCTGCGCGTGGTGGACGCGTCGATCATGCCGGTGATCACCTCGGGCAACACCAACGCGCCGACGATCATGATCGCGGAGAAGGCGTCCGACATGATCCGCGA
>CAYFVF010000021.1:0-6030 GCA_964346335.1 uncultured Hyphomicrobiaceae bacterium | reverse complement strand
ACACCAACGCGCCGACGATCATGATCGCGGAGAAGGCGTCCGACATGATCCGCGAAGATCGCAAAGCGTCGAGTTAGCGCTGTTCACATCCCCTCGATGCGGATCATCTTGGGCGGGCGGTCAATATGCCCGTCGGCCTCGATGTCATCGAATGCGCGGCGGATCGCTTCTTCCGTGGTGCGGTGCGTGATCATCACGACCGGCACAGGCGCGCCGCTGGTGTCGTCGCCGTGGCCTTCGCCAGCCTCCGGGCTTTGCACGATGCTCTTCAACGAGATGCCGTGCTCGGACATGCGCCCCGCAATCGCGGCGAACGCGCCGGGACGGTCATGGACCGACAGGCGAATGTAGTAGCCGCCTTCGTGCGCGCGCATCGCGGCGCGTTCATACGGCGCGAGCTTGCTGGCCAGCACGATCAGCGGCGCGCCATTGTGCCCGCGTGCGATGTCGCAGATATCCGAGACCACCGCCGAGGCCGTCGGCCCCGCCCCGGCGCCCTCGCCAACCAGCATGATGTCGCCGACAAAATCACCCTCGATCGTAATGGCGTTGGTCACGCCGTCGACCTCGGCGATCGCGGTGTGTTTGGGAACCATGGTCGGATGCACGCGCTGCTCGATACCGCTGTCGGTTTTCATGGCCACGCCCAACAGCTTGATGCGGTAGCCGAGGCGGTCCGCCGAGAGAATGTCGTCATTCCCGATCTGGTCGATCCCCTCGACATAAACGCTATCGAGCGCGATGCGCGTGCCGAACGCCAGGCTCGTCAGAATGGCCAGCTTGTGCGCGGCGTCCTGCCCGCCGATGTCGAAGGTCGGGTCGGCCTCGGCGTATCCCGCCTCCTGCGCTTCGGCCAGCACCTCCTCGAATTCCTGGCCCTCGTGCTGCATGCGCGTGAGGATGTAGTTGCTCGTGCCATTGAGAATGCCGTAGACGCGGGTGGTTTCGTTCCCCAACAGGCTTTCGCGCAGCACCTTAACGACCGGAATGCCGCCTGCCACGGCCGCCTCGAATTTCAGCGCGACGTTCTGCGCCTCGGCCCGCTCCGCGAGCGCCACGCCGTGATGCGCCAGAAGCGCCTTGTTCGCCGTCACGACATGCTTACCGGCGTCGAGCGCAGCCTCGACCGCGCTGTAGGCCGGATCGCCTGCCCCGCCGATCAACTCAACGAAGAGATCGATGTTCCGGCTGCGCGCCAGATCGCGCGGGTCCTCGAACCACTCGAAAGGTGACAGGTCCACGCCGCGGCGCTTCTCCCGGTCGCGCGCGGACACGGCCGTGACCTCCAGGGCGCGGCCACAGCGCAGGGCAAGGCGTTCGGCATGGGCATTCAGCATGGTGATGACGCCAACGCCTACGGTGCCGACGCCCGCCACGCCGAGTCTCAAGGGTTTCGGCATAACCGCTCCAGAATGATGTCAAGTCGGATTGAGCTGGCCACAGTAGGACCGCCCCGCCACTGTCTTAGCGCCGTGCACCGCACCAGCACAAGGCCGCAGGTGGGATCGCAGCGTTCTCGGGCGGCCAATTTTTCCGCGGCCGGGCCTGTCAGCGCGCCTGCGTCGACGCCAGCGGGATCACGTTGTGCAGCGTGTCGTCGGCATCGGACAAGAAGCGCTTGATGTTGCGCGCGGCCTGGCGGATGCGCTGCTCATTTTCAACCAGCGCGATACGCACATACCCCTCGCCATATTCACCGAACCCGACGCCGGGCGATACCGCCACGCCGGCTTTTTCAAGCAGCAGCTTGGAGAAGTCCAGCGAAGTCATCCCGCGCATCTGGTCCGGCACCTTCGCCCACGCGAACATGGTCGCGGGCGGCGGCGGCACGTCCCAGCCGGAGCGGCCGAACGCTTCCACAAGGCAATCGCGCCGCGTCTTGTAGACTTGGCGAATATCCTCCACGCAGTCCTGCGGGCCATTCAGCGCCGCGGAGGCCGCCACCTGAATCGGTGTGAATGCGCCATAATCGAGATAGGATTTCACGCGCGCCAGCGCCTTGATGAGCCGCTCGTTGCCCACCGCGAAGCCCATGCGCCAGCCAGGCATTGCGTAGGTCTTCGATAGCGACGTGAACTCCACCGCGACATCCATCGCACCGGGAATTTCAAGGATCGAGGGCGGCGGGTCGATGTCGAAATAGATTTCCGAATAGGCGAGATCGGACAGCAGGATCAGGTCATTCTTGCGCGCATAGGCGACCACCTCGCGGTAAAACTCGCGGTCGGCGACGACAGCGGTGGGGTTTGCCGGAAAATTCAGCACCAGCGCGATCGGCTTCGGCACGCTGTGGCGCATCGCGCGATCGACATGCACGAGGAACTCGTCATCAGCCGAGGCCGGTACGTGGCGAATCGCGCCGCCGGAGATGATGAAGCCAAACTCGTGGATCGGATAGGTCGGGTTGGGCACAAGGATCACATCGCCCGGCGCGGTGATCGCCTGGGCCATGTTGGCAAACCCTTCCTTCGAGCCCAGCGTGGCGATCACCTGGGTGTCCGGGTCGAGCTTCACGCCGAAGCGGCGCTTGTAATAATTGGCCTTGGCGCGGCGCAGCCCCGCGATCCCGCGCGAGGCGGAGTAGCGCGTCGTGCGTGGCTTTTGCACCGTCTCGACCAGCTTGTCGACGATGTGCTGCGGCGTCGGCATGTCGGGGTTGCCCATGCCGAAGTCGATGATGTCATCACCCCGGGCGCGGGCCTGGGCCTTGAGCGTGTTGACCTGCTCGAACACGTATGGCGGAAGCCGCTTGATGCGGTGAAAATTGATGTCCATGAGGCCTCACTCCCTCGAAAGCGCCGGGCCGGGACCTACCGCCGGCGCGTCGCGCGCAACGCGTTGTCAGCGCGTCTCGATCTCAGACTCAGCTTCAGCTTTATGCGTTTTCTGCTCCGACTGCAGCTCCTCGATGAGCTCGGCGCGCTCGGTCTTCGACAGCGTCGAGTCTTCCGGGCGGACGACTTCGCTCAACTTCGGATAAGGCAACTCAGCCACGCTGGAACACCCGGACACCAGAAACGCCGCCATCAGTGCCGCGGCGGGCCCCTTCCACATTGATGTATCCCTCATCGCCGGTTTCAACTCCGTTTTATCTTGGCAATCAACGCCTGACTCGGAGTTTCGCATCGCAAAATTCCACAGCTGCGCCGCAACCGCAACACATATGTCCGGCACTTATCAGCGCGCGTGGGCCACCCGCCAGACGCGGCGCCACCAACTGCGCGGTTTTCGCTGCAATGCAAAAAGTCTATATTTGGCGCAGTTGCACTTTCAGCTCAACACGATTCATTGGGGAAAATTATGGCGGACGGGACCAAGAGCGATGGCACAGACAGCGTGACACCTGCCGGCGAGGGCGAAGAGGCCAAGACGCCGGGCGCAGCGCCGGACATGCTATCGCGCAACCTCGTGACCGCTGTCGATCGCGGCCTCGAAGCGATGGCGCGGATGCTCAACAACCGCAAGCTGGTTTATGGCCCCTACAGCGCGCCGACCGAAGCGAGCGAAGCCAGCCACGCGCTTGCGCCCATCATGGAATATTGGCTGAGCCAGCCGCATAAGCTGAGCGAGGCGCAGACCCGGCTGGCCACGGATTTTGTCGAACTCTGGGGCCGCACCTACCAGCGGTTTCTCGGCCAGGAGGTCGAGCCGGTGGCGACGCCCGAAAAAAGCGATCGCCGTTTCGCCGATCCGGAGTGGCAGGAAAACCCGCTCTTCGACTTCATGAAACAGGCCTATTTGCTCACCTCCAACTGGGCCGACGAGCTGGTCGAAAAAGCCGAAGGCGTGGAAGACCGCAAGAAGCAGCGCGCCCAGTTCTACCTGGAGCAGATCACTACGGCGCTGTCCCCCTCGAACTTCCCTTTCACGAACCCCGAGGTGATCCGCGCGACGCTGTCATCGAACGCGGAGAACCTGGTGGATGGCATGAACAACCTGCTGGCCGACCTGGAAAGCTCTGGTGATCTTCTGAAAATCCGCCAGACCGACATTTCCGCGTTCAAGGTCGGAGAAAACCTGGCGACGACGCCGGGCAAGGTCGTGTTTCAGAACGCGCTGATCCAGTTGATCCAGTACTCGCCAACGACCAAGACAGTCCATGAAACGCCGGTGATGATCGTCCCGCCGTGGATCAACAAGTATTACATTCTCGATCTCGTCGCGAAAAAATCGTTCGTCCAATACCTGGTCGATCAGGGATACACCGTGTTCATGGTGTCTTGGGTCAACCCCGGCCCGGAACTGGCGGACAAGGGCTTTGAAGACTACATGCGCGACGGCGTGCTGACGGCGAGCGATGTCGCGCGCCAGATTTGCGCGACCGAAGAAGTCATACCCGTGGGCTATTGCGTCGGCGGCACGCTGCTGGCCACCACGCTCGCGTATACTGCCGCGCGCGGCGACACCCGCTTCCCGGCCGCCGGCTTTCTTACCGCCCAGACCGATTTTTCCAAGGCCGGCGACCTGCTGGTCTTCATAGACGACGCGCAGCTCGACGCGATCGACACGATGATGAAGGCCCAAGGCTTCCTCGACGGCTCGCGCATGGCCACCGTGTTCAACATGCTCCGGCCGCGCGACCTGATCTGGCCTTACGTCGTGAACAACTACCTGCTGGGCAAGGAGCCGTTCCCGTTCGATCTGCTCTACTGGAACTCCGATTCCACGCGCATGACGCCCGCCAACCACAGCTTTTACCTGCGCGAATTCTACCACCGCAACCATCTCGCGCGCGGCGAAATGGAACTGGGCGGGCAGCGGCTCGATCTGTCCAAGGTCACGATGCCGATCTATAACATCGCGACGCGCGAGGACCATATTGCGCCATCGGAGTCGGTTTTCATTGGCGCCAAGCTGTTCGGGGGCCCGGTGCGGTACGCGCTGGCCGGCTCGGGTCATATCGCTGGCGTGGTCAACCCACCCTACAAGACCAAGTACATGCACTGGGCCGGCGGCGACGAGACCCCGGGGCCGAGCATCCGCGATTATGACACGCTGAAGGACTGGATCGACGCCGCCGAGGAAGTGCCCGGCTCGTGGTGGCCGGATTTCATCGAATGGCTGGCCGCGCGCGCAGGCGAACAGGTCGAGGCGCGGGAGCCGGGCGCGCCGTCGTTCCCGCCGATCGAGGATGCGCCGGGCCGCTATGTGCGGGCCTGAGCCGGGAGACATTTCGAGCGCGCGTTCCTGCCCGAAAACCGGGTGCCACTTTTCGGGAACGCGCGCTACTTCGTCTCGTGCGGGGCGCGGTGATAGACATCATCGCTGCGGATAATGTCATCCTCGCCGAGATAGCTGCCGATCTGCACTTCGATGATCTCCAGCGGCACCTTGCCGGGATTTTCCAGCCGGTGCCACTTGGTCGCGGAGATGTAGACGGACTCGTTCTCGCACACCAGCCGTTCCTGCCCGTCGCAGCTCACGCGCGCGGTGCCCTTCACCACCACCCAATGCTCCGAGCGGTGATGGTGCATCTGCAGCGATAGCTGCCCGCCCGGATTCACGTGCAACAGCTTGACCTGGAATCGCGGGCCGAGGCTGAGCGTCTCGAAATGGCCCCACGGGCGATGGCTGCGCGTATGCTGCTCCGGCTCACGGCGGCCCTCGGCCTTCAGTTGCGCGACCAGCTTGCCGACATCCTGCGCTCGTCCGCGCTTGGCCACCAGCGCGGCATCAGGCGTGTGCACGACGATCATGTCTTCCACGCCGAGGGTCGCGACCAGCGCGCCGTCTGAATGGACGTAACTGTTCCGCGTGTCCATCAGCATGGCGTCGCCACGCACGGCGTTGCCCTCGCCGTGATGTGTGCTTTGCGCCCAGACCGACGACCACGAACCGACATCGCTCCAGCCGGTCTCAAGTGGCATAACGCCCGCGCGCGGTTTTTCCATGACCGCGTAATCGATCGAAATATTCGGGCACCGCGCATACGCCTCCGCACTGAGTCGGCGGAAGCCCAGATCGCACTGCGCCTCGTCCAGGGCCGCGCGGGCATGCTCCATAATGTCCGGCGCATGACGCGCGACCTCT
>CAYFVF010000020.1:0-16263 GCA_964346335.1 uncultured Hyphomicrobiaceae bacterium | reverse complement strand
TGACGTTTGCGGGCGGGTTGGCCACCGAAGGCTACAAGCCGTTCGCGACGATCTACTCGACCTTTCTGCAGCGAGCCTATGACCAGGTGGTGCACGACATCGCCATCCAGCAATTGCCGGTGCGCTTTGCCATCGACCGCGCGGGCTTCGTGGGCGCGGACGGCCCGACCCATGCCGGTTCGTTCGACGTGACCTACCTTTCATGCTTGCCGGGCTTTGTCGTGATGGCCGCGGCGGACGAGGTCGAACTGTGCAACATGGTCGCCACGGCGGTACAGATCGACGACCGGCCCAGCGCGCTGCGCTACCCGCGCGGCGAGGGCGTCGGCCTCGAGATGCCCGAGCACGGCGTGCCGCTGGAGATCGGGCGCGGGCGGATCATGCGCGAGGGCACCAGCGTGGCGCTGCTGTCGTTCGGCGCGCGGCTGCAGGAATGCCTGTCAGCCGCCGACCAGCTTTCGCGGCACGGGCTGTCCACAACGGTGGCCGACGCGCGTTTTGCCAAGCCGCTCGATGAAGACCTGATCCGCCGGCTCGCGCGCGAGCATGAAGTGGTGGTGACGATCGAGGAAGCCTCGGTGGGTGGGTTCGGCAGCCACGTGCTGCATTTCATGGCGACGGACGGGCTGCTCGATCAGGGAATGAAAATTCGCTCGCTGGTGCTGCCGGATGTGTTCGTCGATCAGGGCAAGCCCGAGCAGATGTACGCGGATTACGGGCTCGATGCGCAGGGCATTGTCCGCACGGTGTTCGGCGCGCTGGGCCGCGAGATGAGCGCCGACGATGGTATTGGCGCGGCGGGCCGGGGCGACGCCGTGTGACGTGTCGGCGGTGCCATCGCGGCTGGATGTGGCGATCTTCGCGCGCGGACTGGTCGCGAGCCGGGCGCGGGCGCGAGACCTGATCAAGCGCGGTCTGGTGCGCGTTGACGGCGCGGTGGTCACGAAGGCGGGCGCGCTCGTCCGCGATGACGCTGAAATCCTCATCTCGGGCAACGAGGCGGATTATGTCTCGCGTGCCGCCCTAAAGCTTGTCGCCGCGCTCGACGCATTCGGCCTCGACCCGTCCGGGCGGGTAACGCTCGATGTCGGCGCCTCCACGGGCGGCTTTTGCCAGATTCTGCTCGCACGTGGCGCATCGCGCGTTTACGCCGTCGACGTGGGACGCGGCCAGCTCCACGCCAGCCTCGCTGGCGATCCGCGCATTATCAGCCTTGAACAGCGCGACGCGCGCAGCCTGACGGCTTCCGATGTCCCGGAGCCGGTTGGCGCGATCACGGTCGATGTCAGCTTCATCTCGCTGCGGCTGGTGCTCCCGCACGTGATGACCTTCGCCGAGCCGGGCGCCTGGCTGGTCGCGCTTATCAAGCCGCAATTCGAGGTGGGCCGGGCAGCCGTCGGCAAGGGCGGTATCGTCACGGACGCGGCGGCCCGCGACCGCGCTGTGTCTGCGATCCGCGACATCGTCGACGCCCAGCCGGGCTGGCGCACGCGCGTTCCCGTCCCGTCACCCCTCACCGGCCAAGGCGGCAACCGGGAATATCTGCTTGCCGCGCGTCACATGTAATGTGAATTTGCCACAGTGTTGCCATCTTGTTGCAACAACTGAGCGCCTGTGAGCGGGCGCAAGCGCCGTCCGCCGCATGTTCAAACCCAACAGGACATCCCAAATGGTAAAGCGCGCAGCTTCCATGCGCGGCTGACCCATTCGGCCCTATTGGCCGTCTCGCTCAGCCGTGTGATGATTTTTCCAAATGTCAAAGAACACACGTGAGCGAGCATCATGTTACGTTGGATCGAGCAACGAATATCCCCCTTTCGACGGGCGTCGATAGACCAACCTCCTGAGAACCTTGTCGGCTTCTTCTGGCATTACTGCCGCCAGATCTGGGGTACCCTCGCGGTGGTCGTGCTGGTTGGCTCGCTCGCCGCGCTGATCGAGGTGACCTTGTTCACCTTCCTCGGGCGGATCGTCGACATGGCGCGCGCGGCGGAGACGCCGGGCGAATTCTTCTCGGAGCATGGAACCACGCTGCTGATCATGGCGGCGTTCGCGATCCTGTTGCGCCCGGTCACGTTCTTTGCGCACATGACGTTGATCAACCAGTCGCTGATCCCGTCGTTCACGAACCTGATCCGCTGGCAGGCGCACCGCTACCTGCTGCGCCAAAGCCCGTCATTCTTTGAGGACGATTTCGCCGGGCGCATCGCCAACCGCGTTATGAACACCGGCGGCGCGCTTCGCCAAACGATGGTCGATCTCACCGACTCGCTGTGGTTCGTGACGATCTATGCGGTGTCCACGCTGGTCGTGCTGTTCTCCGCCGATCCGCGGCTGATGGCGCCGCTGCTGATCTGGTTTGTCGGCTATGGGCTGCTGCTGGCCTATTTCGTGCCCAAGGTGAAGCACCGCTCAATGATCAATTCGGATGCGCGTTCGCTGCTCGCGGGGCGGATCGTGGACAGCTACGTCAATATCCAGACGGTCAAGCTGTTCGCGCGCACCGAGCGCGAGGACGACTACGCCGCCGAGGCGCTGGGCGACCAGACCGTGAAATTCCGGCGGCAGATGCGCCTGTTGACGGTTATGGAGGGCATTCTATGGACCATGAACGGCGTGATGATCGCGGCGACGGTCGGGCTGGCGCTTTGGCTGTGGGGTCAACAGCTCATCACGCTCGGCGCGATTGCCGTGGCTGCCGGGCTGGTCATCCAGATCAACAACATGTCCGGCTGGATCATGTCGGTCGTCACCAACGTGTTCGAGAACATCGGGCAGGTGCAGGAGGGCATCAAATCCATCTCGAACCCGCTGCGGCTTACCGATGCGCCGGAGGCGCGCCCGCTCAAGGTCACGAACGGCGAAATCCGCTACGAGAACGTGACCTTCCACTATGGCCAGGAAGGCGGGCTGTTGCAGGACCTGAACCTCAACATCCGGCCGGGCGAGAAGGTCGGGCTGGTCGGGCGCTCCGGCGCGGGCAAGTCGACGCTGGTGAACCTGTTGCTGCGTTTCCACGACCTGGAAGGCGGGCGCATCCTCGTGGACGGGCAGGATATTTCGGAGCTGACGCAGGAGAGCCTGCGCGCCCAGATCGGCATGGTCACGCAGGACACCTCGCTGCTGCATCGCTCGGTGATGGAAAACATCCGCTACGGCAAGCCGGATGCAACCGACGAAGAGGTGTACGAGGCCGCGCGCAAGGCGCACGCGCACCTCTTCATCCCCGATCTGCGGGACTGGAAGGGCCGCGCGGGCTATGACGCGCATGTCGGTGAGCGGGGCGTGAAGCTCTCCGGCGGGCAGCGCCAGCGCATCGCCATCGCGCGGGTGTTGTTGAAGGATGCGCCGATCCTCGTGCTGGACGAGGCGACCTCCGCGCTCGACAGCGAGGCCGAGGCGGCGATTCAGGAGCAGCTTTACAACCTGATGCAGGGCAAGACAGTCATCGCGATCGCGCACCGGCTGTCCACCATCGCCATGCTCGACCGGCTCGTGGTGATGGATCAGGGCCGCATCGTCGAGCAGGGCACGCACGACGAACTGGTGCGCGCGGGCGGCATCTATGCGTCGCTCTGGTCGCGCCAGTCTGGCGGCTTCCTGTTTGAAGGGAAGGTGGCGTAGAGCGCGATCGGGAAAAGCCCGTCCCGGACATGATCCGTAATGCGGCCCGGTTTTCTTATAAATCGCGCGAGGAAGGTGCTGGCGCTCGGCTTAGCGGCCGGGCGCCTTTTCGGCTTGCCGCCCTTCGCGCGGGCGCATCCACCAGATGATCGCGGCGCACACGGCGAACCAGATCACCGAGACGAGGAAATAGAACGCCAGTTGCAGCCCCAGCGCGGTGCCGGGCAGGCGCACGATTGCCACGGAGATCGCGAACCACAGATAGAACACCGTGAACACGACCATGACCGTGACGCCGATGAATTTGCGCATGCGATCTGTCATGCGCGGCACAATAATCAGGCAAGGCCCGCGCAGCCAAGCAAAAACCACCGCCAACCCGCCGGCGCGACATTGCGCACGCTTGTGGCCTCCGGTCGCCTGGCTTAAATCGCGCAGGCAGTCGCCGGAGACAAAAGCATGACGCAAGCTGCAGCCTTCGATCCGCCTGAAGCGCATTCCGCTGGAGCCGATACCGCTATTCGCATCTGGCTCGGCTGCGTCACGGCGCTGATCTTCGCGATGGTCGTCGTGGGTGGTGCGACCCGGCTGACCGGCTCTGGCCTGTCGATCACCGAGTGGAAGCCGATTCTCGGCGCGATCCCACCGCTCTCCGCCGCCGACTGGCAGGAAGCCTTCGACAAGTACCGCGCGATCCCGCAATACCAGCTCGTGAACAAGGGCATGAGTCTTGCCGAGTTCCAGGTCATCTACTGGTGGGAGTGGGCGCACCGCTTTCTGGGCCGGGTCATCGGCGTCGCCTTCGCGGTGCCATTCCTTGCTTTCGCCGCCGCCGGCCACATCCGCCGCGACCTTGCGCCGAGTCTCGTTGGGCTGTTCGCGCTGGGCGCGCTGCAGGGCTTCATGGGCTGGTACATGGTGCAAAGCGGGCTGGTCGACCGGGTGTCGGTGAGCCAGTACCGGCTCGCGGCGCATCTGGGGCTGGCGGCGGTCATCTACGCCGCGATGATATGGGTGATGCTCGGCGTGGGGCATCCGGCGCGCGCGGCGCGGCGCGGCTGGGCATGGGCTTCGGCGGCGGGCTTGCTCGTGCTGTCGTTTGCGCAGATCGTGCTCGGCGCGCTCGTCGCGGGCATGAAGGCCGGACTGGCCTACAACACCTGGCCGCTGATGGACGGCGAATTCATCCCCGGCGGCCTGTTCATCATGCAGCCGTGGCACCTCAACCTGTTTGAAAACGCCATGACGGTTCAATTCGACCACCGCATCGGCGCCTACCTGCTGTTCGCCTGGGCGATCGCGCATGCGCTTGCGATGTGGCGTTCGGGCCATGCGGCGCACGGCTCGGCGGGGCTGCTTGCCGGGGCGGTTGCGCTTCAGGCCGCGGGCGGCATCTGGACGCTGCTTGCCCATGTGCCGCTAAGCCTTGGGCTGGTGCATCAGGCCGGCGCGTTCGTGGTGCTGGCGATCTCGGTGTGGCATCTGCACCGGCTGTCGACCCCGGCCGGTGGACCAAAGCCCGTCTGACGCTTCACCGCACCCCTGCACTCTCGCCAACACTCTGCTTTTGACCGTCCCATGAGCGGAATAATCACTGTGAAAACAATTCACTTGTCTTTCAAAGCGCTGTGTGACGTTACTCTATAACACGCATTGGGGGGAGCCGGGCTCGGCGGTTCGGCTCTGAGTGAGGGAGAGTACGTTATGCTGAAACTTATCGACGCGCGGGCGACCGCGCGAACATTACCTTGTGCTGGGATGGCTGTATCGCTGGCAATGCTGCTAGGCGCTACGACAGCCAAGGCCGGCGATCTTGGGGATGCGGGCTTCACGCCCTACATGGAGGGCGAAGTCGTTTTCGAGGTCCAGAGCGACAATACTTTCAAGTCTGACGACCCGGATGCTGAACTGAGCGACACCTTCAACACCACCGAAGCGGCGGTCGCATGGCACCTGTTCCCCGGCTTTTCGGTTCAGTCGCTGTTCGTCGTCGAGCCGGTGGTTGATCCTGACGATGACCGTTTCTTCGAGGATCACGGCCTCTACGCCGAGGAGTTCTACGCACAGTATGAGCGCGGGCCGTTGCGGCTGTTCGGCGGCAAGTTCAACGCGGCTTTCGGCAAGGCATGGGACGAAGCGCCCGGCATTTATGGCACCGATCTGGCCGAAGATTACGAGCTTGTCGAGAGGCTCGGCTTCGGCGCGGAAATCTCTCAGGAAGGCACCCCGCTGGGGTCTTTGGGCCTGACAGCCGCGCTGTTTCAGGCCGACACCTCGGGCCTCAGCAACTCTGCTTTCACCAATCGCGGCGAAACGGATTGCGATGATGGCGGGCCCAGCAACACCTGCTCGCTGGAGTCCTTTTCGCTGGTGCTGGACGGCTCGGACATTCCCGGCCTGCCCGGCATCGGCTTTCAACTCGGCTACACGCATCAAGGCGCCGGCGAGGGCGATCCGGAGGATCAGAACGGCTATGCCGCCACGCTGACCGGCGAGCACACATTGAACGGCGTCGGCGTCGCGTGGATCGCGGAGAGCGTCTATCTGGATAGTTCGGTCGATCTTGAGGCCGATGAAGTGTGGTATCACACGCTCGGTGCCACCTTGACGCAAGGGTCTTACAACCTGGCGCTGTCCTACACCGCGCGCCCGGCTGACTTGAGCGACGGCACCGACTTCGACGATCATCAGTTTCAGGTCTCGGCCGGAAAGGAATTCGGCGACGGCTGGACCTTTGACCTCGGCTACAAGTATCATGTCGAAGAAGAGGTCGAAAATCACACCATCGGCCTCTTGCTCACCAAATCCGTGAGCTTCAATACGGCGGAGTAGCTTGGCAACTTACGCGAGGCGAAGGGCGTGGCGTCAGTGTGTTGTCGCGCTCGCCGCCTCACGCGCCCTTCGCCCAGCGCTGCCCAGCCTCTTGACCGTTTCGATCACGTAGCTCACATCGAGCGGCTTGGTCATGAATTCTTCCACGCCATGAGCCTCGTAGTCCTTTTCCGCGCCGCGCATGGCATTGGCGGTGAGCGCCACGATGGGGATGCGCGTCTTCCAGTCCGCTCGACCTCGAATCTGCCGGATGGCTTCCAACCCGCTCATCACCGGCATCTGGTTATCCATGATGATCAGGTCGTAGTCCTGCGCGTCCAGGTGATCCAGCGCCTGCTGCCCGTTTTCGGCCAGCGTGACCTTGCAGCCGATGGACTCGAGGATCTCGCTGATCAGAACCTGATTATAGGGATGGTCCTCCGCAACGAGCACATCGTACATGCCTGACGTCCTTTCCTGTGTGTGATCTGGCCCGTTATCCGTGCCGGGGCCATTATTTTCCGGGTTTTCCGATTGAATGCTCAACGGAAGCTGCACGCGAAACTCGGAACCTTCACCGATCTCGCTTGTCACGCTGATTTCGCCGTCCATCAGGTCCACAAGCCCCTTGGTAATCGCCAGCCCCAGCCCCGCCCCCTGAGCGCCGGGCCGCTGGTTGTTCAACTGCGAGAACCGCTCGAAGATGGATTGCAGTTTTTCTTCCGGCATTCCCGGCCCTGTATCCGCGACGGCGAACGCGATGCCGCCTGGCGCCTCGCCGACCTTGAGCGTGATGCTGCCCTGCTCGGTGAACTTTATGGCGTTGCCGATCAGGTTGAGCAGGATCTGCTTGATGCGCGCGCGGTCGCCGTTGACGTATGCGTTGTTGCGCAGATGCATCTGCGTTTCGAGCGCGAGGCCGTTTTTCTCGGCCAACGGCGTCATCATCCCGACCACCTCGTCGCACATGTGCGCCACGGCGAACGGCGCGCAGTCCAGTTCCACGCTCTTGTTGGCGATGCGGGACAGGTCGAGCAGATCGTTGACGAGCTGCAACAGGTGTTCGGACGAGGACTTCACGATCTCGGCGCGCTGGCGCTGTTTCTCCGTGAGTTCGCCCGCCAGCATAAGCTGGATGAAACCCATGATGCCGTTGATGGGCGTGCGCAGCTCGTGGCTGATGTTGGCGACGAATTCACTCTTGGCGAGATCGGCGGCCTCCGCGCGCTCGCGCGCCTCTTCCAGGGCGGCCTCTTGCCGCTTGAAACCGGTGATGTCGGAGCGAATGCCGATCATCTCGCCTTGCGGCGTGCGCCGCTCGCGCCGCAGCATCCAGCGCCCGTCGGTGAAGCGCACCATTGTCTCGACATTGGTCTGCGCGCGCCGCGCCTTCACCTGCTTGCGCACCCACTCGTCCGCGGCTTCGCCCTCGGTGTCGAAGTGTCCGCGCTCGACCGCCGTGCTGACGATCTCCTCGAAGGTCACACCCGGCACGAGCATGTCGGCGTCTTCCTTGCGCATCTCCTTGTAGGCGCTGTTAGCCATCACAAGCCGGTCGTATTCATCATAGATCACGAAGCCCTCGGAAATCGCCTCAATGGCGGAGGCAAGCCGGTCCTCGGCGCGTTCGGCTTTGCGCAGCGTTTCCGTGAGCCGCTCTTCCTGCTGCTTCAACGCCGTAATGTCAGTTCGCAGCCCGATTTTTTCGCCTTCGGGCGTGTGGCAATCGCGGCGCAGCAGCCAGCGGCCGTCGCTCATGCGCACGATCGTTTCCACAGTGTCATCCGAATTGCGCCTCTCTATTTGCCGGCGGACCCAGGCCTCGGGGTCTTCGCCTTCGGTATTGAAGACGCCGGCGCGCGCCGCGAGCAGGGTCAAATCTTGAAAATGCGCGCCGGGGACCAGCTTGTCGGACATTGTCGGGAACTGTTCGCGGAACGCCCGGTTACACATCACCAGCCGGTCGTCGGGATCGTAGATCACGAAGCCTTCGGGAAGCGCTTCGATCGCGGAAGCGAACCGGGTCTCGGCGCGTTCGGCCTTGCGCAGAGCCTCCGTCAGTTTTTCTTCCTGCTGCTTGAACTTGGTGACATCGGCGCGGATGCCGATCATCTCGCCCTCGGGCGTGCGCCGCTCGCTGCGTTGTATCCAGCGGCCGTCGTTCAACTGGTATAGCGTTTCGACGTGGTTCTGGTGTTTGCGTGCCTCGACTTGCTCGCGAACCCATGTCTGCGGATCTTCGCCCTTGGTGTCGAAATATCCGCGTTTCGCCGCCGCCAGGACGACATCTTCGAATTTCGCGCCCCGGACGAGCAGATCGGCAATGCCCTCGTGCAGCCGGCTGAAGGCCTGATTAGCCATGACAAGGCGATCATCCGCGTCGTAAATCGCGAAGCCTTCATTGATCGCTTCCACGGCGGACGAGAGCCGTTGTTCGGCACGCTCGGCCTTGCGCTGTGTTTCTTCGAGAGCTTGGTCTTGCTTCTTTTTCTCGGTGGTATCGCGCTCTACGGCGACGAACTTGTCAAGCCGTCCATCGGCGTCGCGGATCGGCGTGATATCCATCTCGATCCAGTAGCTTTCCCCGCTCTTGTGATAGTTCAGAAGCTCGCAGCGGATGTCTCGGCCTTCGTGAATGGCCTTGCTTATCTGCCTCACGGTCTCGGGGTCGGTGCCCGGGCCTTGCAGGACTTCGCCGGGCTGGCGGCCGATCAATTCCTCGGGCGCATAGCCAGAGAGCGTCTGGGTCGCGCGGTTGACCCAGATCGTTTCGCCACCGGCGTCGGTGATGATGACACTGTCGGTCGCATGTTCGGCGACCAGCGCCAGAAGCGCGTCGCGTTCCGCCTGGCGGGCCAGCTTTGCTTCATCGGCGGCGAGCGCTTTCTCCAGCTTCGCCGTCTCCCTCATGTCGCGGACAAACGCGATGACCCGATCCTCCTGAACGCGCGTATCCGTACTCAACCAGATCATCACGGGGAAGCGTGATCCGTCACGCCGCTGCGCTTCGACGCCGCGCCAGTCGGCCATGCTGCGCACGCCCTCGTCGCGGCTGGTCAAATGCTGGTCGATCAACTGACGATGTTCGCGCTGCTTCCCGACCGGCACCAGCTCGTTCACGCACTGGCCGATCAGGCTGTCGTCTGGCCAGCCGAACATCTCGCGTGCGGCGTCGTTCAGGTCACTGATGCGCCCCTGCGCGTCGATCTTGATGACGCCATCGGGGCACGCATTGATTACGCGCTGGTCGGGCATGACCCGCTCTTGGTTACCTTGTTCCGAGCGCTAAATAGTAAATCTGACTGACGATAATATTTCGTGTGGTCTGTCGTTAAAAAGCTATCAAATTTGCAGAAAAAGGACTCGCAGCCGATCGAATTACGCTTCGGCTCACGTCATCTGGTGGCACGATTTCAACGGCTGGCTGTCGTGCCACATGTCATGCGTTTTCCTTCATCCGCGCAATTCTGAGTAATAGGCGTGTCAGGGTGAAACGCATGTGCGACGAAGGCGAATGTGACCTCGTAGGCCACATCTACCGGCCCTTCAGGCGTGGCGCGCCGCGCGGAGACGGTGCCGACATCCCGGCCGCCGGCAACGGTCCTGTCATCCAGCGCGGACGCTTGTCCGGCTTGCCATTGCAGCGTCACGTCGCCGGCCCTGATCGGTCCCTGCTCGCGCAGAAGCGCCAGCGAAACGATCACCCGCGGCTCCTGCCGGATGACGACAACGCGCGCCATCGGGTTGATGTCTTTGGGCAGGTCCCCGCGGAACAGGAACGGCCGGCTGCTGGAATCGTAACCGGCATAAGGGTTGCGCCCGTATGACCTGAAATCCGGATCGCTTGGCACGAGGATCTGGCCATCCGGGTGCCGCTCGCGGAACTGCGCCAGCGACTCCAGCCGCGCCGGGACGATGTCGAGCTTTGTGCCGGTCATTTCGCCGACGATCGCCTTGCCGGTGAACTGCTGCCACCAGCTCTCGGTCAGCCGGTCATACATCACCAGGTCGGAGTTGCGCAGCTTGCCGGTCGTGCCGAAGGTCGTGACCTCGCCCTTTACGATCCGCTCGAACACCACGGCCGAATTGCACAGCGGGCAGTAGGTGACCGCGACCGGCTCGCCGCCGACCGTATCGTTGACGATCTCGTGCCAGATCAGGATGCGCAGGGGGTATGCGCGCGCGTCGCCGTTGATTTCTAGCCCGATGACCGGCTCGTTCGGCTTCACATCCGTGGTGTCTGCCAACGGCTGGAATTTCGGCTCGTCGATGGAAGGGATGCCGTCCTTGGGTGGGCCGCCCGACATGATTTCGCTCCACTCGATCGAGTGCTTGGAAAAGTCGGTATCGCCCCAGCCCTGCCGTTTCCATGCGTCCGGATTGGCTGCGGCGGACGTGGCGCTCAACATAGCGATGAACAGTGCAAGGGCGATGGCGCGCATTGCAGCCTCCCTAGCTTGACGGTTGCGCGAGGTAATAGTCGATGAGCGCGCGGGCATCGTCCGAACGCCAATCCACCGCGCCGTGGATGTAGCCCATCACCGCGCCGTTCTTGCCGATGACGTAGGTGGTCGGCATGCCGTAAAGCGCGAACGCAGCTTCCGATCCCTCGGGCGGGTTGATTGCGCCGAAGCGCTGCTGCGGGTCGGTGTAGACACCCAGATGTTGGAGACCGAGGCGCTCGAAAAACGGGATCACCTTGTCGCGCCCCGCCTTGTCGAGGGAGACCGCCACGACCTCGAAAGGCTGGTCCGCCCGATCGCGCGCGACTTCATCGAGCCACGGCATCTCCTGGATGCACGGCGCGCACCACGTCGCCCAGAAGTTCAGCAGCACGACCTTGCCGCGGAAGTCCGCGAGCGTGACCGCCTCGCCCATGCCGTTCTCGAACGGGACGGGCTGGGGCGCCTCGGCTGGCTCAACCACGGTAAACTGACCGCTGTGGCCGACCAGTGCGGGCGGATCGTTGTCCGCGGCGGCAAGCGACGTCGCGCCAAGCAGCGATACGCCGAGCAGGGCGGCGGCCAGCCAGATCGCATGGCGGTATGGTGCGGGCATCGAGGTCTCCCGGATGTTCACGGGAGAATTGTCCGCGCATCGACCGCTCCGGGCAAATCAGCTTGTGGTGAGATTCGCGTGAACAGGCGCTAGAAAATGCCCGCCTCCAGCCCGGCGGCCATGGCCTGGCCCAATTCCTCGCACTGGTCGAGGAAGGCGTCGTCCCACGGCCCGCGGCAGATCAGCGGCTCCTGCACCGCGCGCCAGCGCAGGCCGGTCGTGATGCTCTCGACCGCGCGCCGCGTACCCGTGCCATCCTGCCCCGCGCGGATGTAAAGCGCGTAGGCGAGGCCCTGCGTCTCTTCCAGGCACGGGTAATAGCAGCGGTCGAAGAAGTCCTTCAGCGCGCCGCTCATGTAGCCGAGATTTTCGGTCGTGCCGAGGATCAGCGCGCCGGCGGATTTCACGTCGTCCGGGCCGGTGTCGAACGGGCTTTTCGCGACCGCCTCGACGCCCTCGATGTCCTCGGCTGTCGCGCCGCGCGTGGCGGCGTCGAGCATCCGCTTGGTGTTCGGCGAAGGTGCGTGCGCGACGATCAGCAGCCGTTTCATGGGCGTAGACTGCACGCGCGCTCAACGCCTTGCAAGGCCGCGCGGTCCAACGGCTCAGCGCCGTCTGCCGCCGAAGATCCAGTCCAGCGAGATGACGCCCGGCCCGCGCAGCACGAGATAAAGCAGCGGGAACGCCCACATCAGCCGTTGATCGGCGATCGGCGCATTCGGCAGCCGGTCGAAAAGCCCGCCGATGGTCTGCGCGTCGACCTGATGCGCGGTGATGTCGACATAGGTCATCACGCCGATGAACGCGATCATGCCCAGAGCGGCCGCGCGCGTGAACAGCCCCGCGACGATCAGCACCGGCAAAATGAATTCCGCGTATGTGCCGGCCCAGACCATCAGCCCGTAGGGAAAGAAAGCGATCTGGGACACGTCGTAGCCGACCGATTCGGTGAGCTGCGGCAGGATTTGCGCGTATGCGCCGGTCGAAGGAATGAAGGAGCCGGGAATGCCTGAGCCGACTTTCGTCAGGGCCGAGTTGAGGAAATAGAACAACAGCACGCTGGCGAAGACCAGCCGGGCGGCAAGCCCGAGAAACCAGTCTTCCAGCAGGCGCTGAAGCCCCCAGAAGATGGTGTTATACAAACTTACTAACGCAGACATGATTTCCCCCGTGAATGACGTTGGTGCGGGCAATGCCGCGACAAAATAGCCTAGGTTTGATAACCGATGATGACGCCAGCGTCGATCAGCCCGGCAATGTTGCCGGCAACATCGAACCGCTCGTCCGCGCTGGCCGCATGTGCTGCCGCGTCGCCGAGGGTCTGGCCGTTGGTTAGCGCGCCAACGAAGGCGGCAGCGCCCGGTGGCAGCCTGCGGACTTCGACCGTCATGTGCGGCCGGGCGATCATCGCCTCCTCCGGGCCGGCCTGGGCGCCGACCGGGCGCACTTCGTCATCGAACATGTTGGTTTCCCAGATCGACACGATCGGGTAGGCCGACGACACGACCGTCAGCGACGGGTGCAGCGTGAGCGTCAGCGCGGCGACCTGCTCGGCCGGCACGCCCGCGAAATCCTCCGCCGTGAGCGGCGTCGCGTCGGCGGCGTGATAGGCGGTGTGCCGCGCCCATTCCAGCCGGGCGATGTCGGGCAGGTAGGGGACGTCGCTGACTGGCGGGAAGCTCTCGATGAAGTCGGGAAAACCGCCGCCATAGGCCAGGATCATCGCCGAGCGCGGCGGCTGCTCATCGACATAGACCTTCGCCATCGCCCGGAAGAACTCCTCGCCCACCAGCCGCTGCACGACCGGGTAACGCCCTGCCAGTACGTCGATCAGGCTGGCGTAAAAGTTGTTGCGGTAGACGTTGAACCGGCAAGTCGGCTGGTCCGCGCTATGGCTCGTCACGCCCTCGGGCAGCGCCTTATCCGCGCGCCGCACCGCCCCCGCGAAACTCTCCTGGGTCTCAGTGAAGCGTGGCATTGCTGCGCCGCTCCCGCATGATGCCCTCGGCGCGCTGCGCCTCCGCGAAAAGTGTCGGCCAGGCCGGGATGTCGTTGTCCCATTCGACAAGCGTCGGGCAGCGCCCGCGCCGCGCGACAAGCTGGCGGTACAGGTTCCAGACCGCCTCATCGACATCATGGCCGTGATCGTCAATGAGCAGCGGCGCGCCGGCATCATCTTCCTGTTGCGCGTGTCCGCCCAAGTGGATTTCGCCGACATACTCCACCGGGAAGGCGTCGATATAAGCCGCTGGATCATAATCGTGGTTGGTCGCGCCGACATAAACGTTGTTGACGTCGAGCAGCAGGCCGCAGCCGGTGCGCCGCGCGATCTCGCTCAGGAACTCGATCTCGCTCATCTCCGAGTGCGCGAACGCGACATAGGTGGACGGGTTTTCCAGAAGCATCTGCCGCCCGGTAACGCTTTGAATCTCGTCGATATGCTCGCAAACGCGCCGCAGCGTCTCCCGCGTGTAAGGCAGCGGCAGAAGGTCGTTGAAGAAGATGTCGTCATGCGTCGACCAGGCCAAGTGCTCGGAGAACAGGCCGGGCTGATAGCGGTCGATCAGCGCCTTCACGCGCGCCAGGTGGTCCTCGTCGAGCGGGCCGTCAGAGCCGATCGACAGGCCGACGCCGTGAAGCGAAAGGGGGTACAACTCGCGAATCCGGGTCAGGTATGCGTGTGGCGGACCGCCCGCGCCCATGTAGTTCTCCGGATGCACCTCGAACCAGCCGATATCTGGCCGGGTGTCGAGGATGTCGGCATAGTGCTCGGCCTTGAGCCCGACCCCGGCGCGCGCCGGGATGGGATCACGAGCCAATTCGCCCGATCCATCGCGTTCTGTAATCGTTGATACCGACACGGCTGTCTCCCCTTTCGCGTTTTTAACGCGCGCTCAGCTTTCTGTCGGCAGATCGCGGTCCAGTTCTTCGAGGCTGCCAACGCGATCGCCCGGAAGCTCGACTTCCTGGCCCTTGTTGACCAGGAAAGGCGAATTGCTCTCGCAGGTGCCCGTCTTGACGAGGGTCCATGCATTGCCCTGGTAATCGATAGTGGAGGTGCCGGCGCAAGTCGTGCCAGGGCCGGCTGCGCAGTCGTTCTCGCCGGCCAGCGAAACGCCGTAACACTTCACGGCTTCCTGGGCGTTGGCCGGGGCGTGCTGGCCGGTCATGCCCAGCGCCGCCGCGAAAGCTCCCGCGACAGCAAGGGTCGAAGCAGTCTTAACTTTGCTCATGCTGATGTCCTCGTTCCATTTGGGTGGTGATGTTCCTCGGCGGGTGGGTGGAGCCTCCCGGTGCCACGCTCACCTTAGTCAGACATTAATTCAAGTCCGTTGCCATTTCAGCCAACATCGAGACACAAACGTTCAAAACGGGGTGACGAAAAGTTTATTTCGTTGCGAGGCTGAAAGTGCGGTGAAACGGCGCGCTGGCGTGCGCGCCATTCATTCGGCTTGTGCTCGCGGCGAAAATCTGTCAACTTTGCGACTGATAGGGCAGGACTACTGTCCTTATCGCGTCGTGTCCGCGCCATGATGTGACCGCAGCGCGACGACCGGCTCGGTGTGGGCAGAGCACGTACTGGATGCATGCCGGCGCTTGGAGAGTGACCCGGATCAAAACCGCCGCGTGGGCCCGCACTGTCGGGATATCCGGAAGGTGCAAGCCCGCCGGATGAAGCTGCGGGACCGGGAAGGGGACGAAACGATGGCGTGTCGAAAACACAAGACAAGCGCAGCGCGAGCCTCGGCGATCGCGAACCGTCGTTTGCTTCTTGCCGCCGCGGCGGCGGCCTCGACACCTCAGCCCACATCCGGCTGACGCCACACATCCGAAATCATCGAAAACGCGAATAGGGGACTCGGAAGTCAGTGACAAAGCCGAACGCGACGATCGCGCGCGCCAGCCTCAATCGGCCCTCCCGCGCTGAAGGATTGTACAACCCCGACCGCGAGCATGATGCCTGCGGCATCGGCTTCGTGGTGAACATGAATGACGTGCGCAGCCACGACATCATTCAGAAGGGGTTGAAAATCCTGTGCAACCTGGAACACCGGGGTGCGGTCGGCGCGGATCCGAAAGCTGGCGACGGCTGCGGCATCCTGATCCAGATGCCCGACAGCTTCTTGCGGGGTGCCGCTGCGGAACATGGCGTGAACCTGCCGGAGCCGGGCGATTACGCGGTTGGGCAGATTTTCCTGCCGAAAGACCCCGCCACGCGCGGCTATTACACCGACCTGATCGAGCGGGTGATCCGCGAAGAAGGGCAGCAGCCGTTGTTCTGGCGTGATGTCCCGGTCGACAATTCGGATCTCGGCTATTCCGTGCTGCCCACCGAGCCGCACATGGCGCAGATTTTCATCGCGCGCGGTCCCGATACGCCTGACCAGACTGCGTTCGAATTGCGCCTGTTCGTGATCCGCCGCGTCATCGAGCTGACGGTGATGCGCGAGCAACCCGAGGGCCACGAGGATTTTTACATCCCCTCGATGTCGTCGCAGACGCTGCTTTACAAGGGCATGGTGCTGGCCACGCAGCTGGGCGAATTTTACCGCGATCTCTCGGACGAGCGCATGGTCTCCGCGATGGCGCTGGTCCACCAGCGCTTTTCGACCAACACGTTTCCGTCGTGGGGGCTGTCACATCCATTCCGGATGATCTGCCATAACGGCGAGATCAACACGCTGCGCGGCAACATTAACTGGATGGCGGCGCGGCAGGCGGCGATGACATCGAACGTGTTCGGCGCGGACCTTGACCGATTGTGGCCGC
>CAYFVF010000019.1:7430-16547 GCA_964346335.1 uncultured Hyphomicrobiaceae bacterium | reverse complement strand
AAACACGCTGCGCCAGAAGTCATAGGCGGCCAGGATCAGACCGATCGACACGAGAATGATGAGGTCGGGCTGTGCGACCCAGATCAGGATGACCGAATTGAATATGATCAGACCAAGCAGCGCCAGCAGCGCAAGGATTTTATCGGTCAGCGACATTTCCGGCCCTTTCTTGATTCTGCGCGAGGTCCGTCGCGGTTACAGGTTCAACCCCCGGCGATCGCGCTCATGCCAGCGCCGCAACATGCTGCACCAGCCAGTTCGCCGTGCGCAGCAACCGCCCATCGTTCAGGCGCTGCCCGACAAGCTGCACCCCCAGCGGCATCCCCTCGACGTCCAGAATCGGCAGGCTCACGCATGGAACGCCGCAATAGGTCCATAGCGAATTGAAGACGGGATCGCCCGTGTTCTCCAGCCCCGGCGGGGCGGGCCCGGGCGTTGCGGGCGTCAGGATCGCGTCATAGCGGGCGAAAATCTGGTCAAGCCCGGCGCTGAGCACCTCGCGCATTTCCAGCGCGGCGTTGTAATCCACTGCCGTGATCGCCCGGCCCTCGGCAATCTGCGCGCGCAACACTTCGGTGGCGCTGTCAGGTGCGGTCTCGACGAGCGGGCCGTAATTCTTGGCGATATCGGCGAGTTGCAGGGTCCGCTGCCAATCCCATGCCTTGGCGAACACGTCGGGTAGCTCGACGGCATCGCATTGGCCACCGAGCGCCTCCGTGAGTTCAGCGAAGGCCGCCTGCGTCGCGCTTTCCGCGTTGTTGTCCCACACCGGCGTCTTGACGAAGGCCAGCAGCGGTGTCGCGGCCGGCGAGGCCGTCGCCGTGACCTGCGATCGCCCGCGCGAGCGTGGGCGCATGTCGCGGTCTTGCTGATCGTAAGCGCTGATCGTGTCGCTCAAGAGTGCGAGGTCCTCGACGCTGCGCGCGAACACGCCAACGGTATCGAGAGGCGGCGACTGCAGAAGCACCCCGGTGCGCGAGACCGTGCCGTGGGTCGGCTTGAAGCCGAAAACCCCGCAGTAGCTTGCCGGCCGGATGATCGACCCGGCAGTCTGCGTTCCAAGCGACAGCGGCGCCATGCCCGCTGCGACCGCCGCCGCCGAGCCGGACGACGAGCCGCCGGGCGTGCGCGTCGGGTCATGCGGGTTCCGCGTCTTGCCCGGCCCGTAAACCGCGAGTTCGGCCGTGACCGTCTTGCCGAGGATCACCGCACCGGCCTGGCGCAGCTGCGCCGTCACAGCGGCATCCTTGCGCGGCTGGCGGCCGGCGTGAAGCGCGGTGCCGTTGCAGGTAGGCATATCGCTGGTGTCAATGATGTCCTTCAGCGCGACTGGCACGCCGTGCAACGGGCCGATTTCGTGACCGCGCGCGCGCCACTCGTCGAGTCTGCGGGCCTGGCCCAGCGCGTGATCGGCATCGAGATGCACCCAGGCTTCGACGTCTGGTTCACGCGCCTCGATGTGCGCGAGACAGGCGCTGACGATCTCGTAAGCGGTGATCTCACCGGAGGCGAGGCGGCGTGCCGCCTCAGCGCCCGTCATCGTGCAAAGTGCGTCGGCCGACGTCCCTGGGCGCAAACGCCCGGATCCATCAGTTGCCATATAAAACCTCTGGCAGCCACATCGCTATCCCCGGGAACTGGTACAGCAGGAACATCGAAAGGAAAATCATAGCAAGAAACGGCATCACCCCGGCAAAAATCTGCGTGAGCCTGACGTGCGGGGGCGCCACGCCCTTCAGGTAGTAAGCCGACATCGCCATGGGCGGTGTCAGGAACGAGGTTTGCAGATTGAGCGCGATCAGGATGCCGAAAAACAGCGGATCGACGCCGAACGCCGGCAGCAGCGGCAGGAAGATCGGCACGAAAATGATGATGATCTCCGACCACTCCAGCGGCCACCCGAGCAGGAAGATGATCACCTGCGCAAGCAGCAGGAACATCCAAGGCTCCAGGTCAAGGCCGAGCACGAACTCGCTGATCAAGGCCTCGCCGCCGAGATAGGAAAACACGGACGCGAAAGTCCACGAACCGACGAATAGCCAGCACACCATCGCCGAGGTCCGCACCGTGAGATAGATGGACTCGCGCAGCTTGTCCTGGTCGATGATGCGCCACATCATCATGCCCGCAAGTCCGGTGAAAAAGCCGATATCGAACGCGTGGTAGTTGGTCTGATGGCGCGAGAACATGTCGCCGAGTTCCAGCACCTCGAACAGGACCATGTAGCCGGCAGCGCCAGCCAAGCCGAGCAGCGCGCCCTGCCCGCCGAAGACGAACATGCGCGCAACCTCCGGCCGGCGCGACTGAAACCCGCCGAGAAGCGCGGTGCGCGACAGCAGCCCGATCAACAGCGCCACGCCCAGCATGCTGCCCTCGCGGATCGCAAATCCGGGCTCGTCCGGAACGGCTATACCGGCATAGCCTGTGAGCACGGCCCGCGCGACGACATAGGCGAAGGCGAGCAGCAGCGTCATGGCGCCGCCATATCCCAGTATGTACAAAAGCGTGTCGAAGCCGCTCCAGCGCTGGCTGGCCCAAGGCGCCGTGGCGTTGCCCTCGATAATGGAGCCAGCGCGGTAAGCCACGGCCAGCACCATGCCGCCAAGCGCACCGATCGCCGCGGCCTCAGATGGTGTCGCGAGGCCGAACAGGATCGCGCCCAGAACCGACACGATCAGAAAGAAAAGCGGGAAGAACGAGGTCGCCAGCATCACGAACATTCGCGTGCGCGTCACGTCCGGCACATCCTCGGGGGCCGGCTTTGGCGCAAGCTTGGGATTCAGCAAGACGCGGCCAAGCACGTAAACGAGATAAAGACCTGCCAGCATGAAGCCGGGAAACAGCGCTGCCGCATAGAGCTTCACGACCGACACGTTCGATGTCGCGGAATAGACGATCAGCATGATGCTTGGCGGAATCAGGATGCCCAGGCAGCCGCCCGCGCAGATCACGCCGGACGCGAAGCTGGTATCGTATCGCGCCTTGAGCATCGCCGGTAGCGCCAGCAGGCCCATCAAGGTAACGACAGCGCCGATGATGCCGGTGGCGGTCGCAAACAGCGCGCAGGTGATCAGCGCGGCCACGGCCATCGAGCCGGGAACGGCCCGCGCGGAAATGTTCAACGTGTAGAACAGCCGGTCAACGATGTTGGCGCGCTCGACGATATAACCCATGAACAGGAACAGCGGCACCGCCGTCAGCACGTCGTTCGCCATCACCGAATAGGTCTGGTTGACGAGCAAATCGAAGATGCGGTTGTCGAAGATCGTGTTCATCCGCTCGGGGTCGTAATAGGCGTAATAGCCGAACCCGACACCCATGGCGATCAGCGTGAATGCGATCGGAAAGCCAAGCAAAATGAGGAGGATGAAGATCCCCAGCATGAACACGGCAATTTGAGGATCGGTCATCTGTCGAACTCTCTCTTGACGCTTTCGCTCGGCTTTTGCACGTCGGTGGCCTCACTGCCGTGGCGGATGACATCTGCGTACTCGTCCTTGAGAAGCCGCCGCTCCATTTCCTCGACATCCTCGATCTGCTGCGGCCACTTGCCGTCGCGTATGCACACGATGCACCGGCCGACCTGCGCCAGACCTTGCAGGAACAGCAGGATTCCGGCGGCGACGATGATGAGCTTGAACTGAAAGATCGGCACATTGGCCGGGCTCATGACGCTGACTTCGAGATAGCGCAGCGAGCGCTCGGAATATTTCCAGCCTGCGATGATGAGCGCCGTGACGCCCGGGAAGAAGAAGATGACATAGAGAAACATCTCCACGGCGGCCTGCACTTTCGGCGGCCAGAGCCGGTAAATGACGTCGCCGCGGACATGGCCGTCGCGCGAAAGGGTATACGCGCCAGCCATCATGAACAGCGTGCCATACATGATGTAGGTGAGGTCAAACGCCCAACCGGTCGGCTGGCGAAGCAGATAGCGGACGAAAACCTCGTACGAAACCGCCAGCGTCATGATGACGATGCACCAGGCGAAGGCCTTTCCGAACCAGGCCGATATGCGGTCCACGAACGTTATGAAGGCGAGCACGTTGGAGCGACCTCCTCAGCGATGCATGGCAGTTGGCTCGGGAGCGAGAGCGTCGTCGCGGGCATCGGCGCCGCGCGCCACAATGGCGGGGACGCCGATGCCGAGAGTGGTAACCGTGGCGCACCAGCGGGGGCGGGCGTGCATGACTGCGCGCGCCGCCACCACCTTGCGGTGAGCTTGTCCAGAGGTTTAGAAGCCCAGCCGGCCCGGGAAATAGTGCTCGTAGGCCAGCTTGTAGTCGGCCGAGTTCAGCAGGTCGTAGTAGGCGACGCGCTCGGCCCAGGACTTCTGGCTGTCGACGACCTTCTTGAAGTACTCGTCCTGCGTCAGGTCTTCGAGCACTTGGTCCCAGGAGTCGAGTTGCTGTTCCATGACGCCCTGCGGCGTGCGGTGAACGGTGACGCCGCCCTCATCCTGCAGCCACTGGAGGTCCGCGGAGTAGCGGTCCATCGCGGTCGCATAGTTTGACGTGTTGGCCGCTTCCGCCGCGTGCTCGATGATCGCCTGCAGGTCCGGCTCGAGGCTGTCGAACTTGTCCTTGTTCATCGGGAGCTCGAAGAACTCGGCAGCCTGGTGGTAAGAGCCCATCATGTAGTGCTTGCGCACGTCATGTGCGCCGAAGTCCCGGTCCGAGCTCGGATTGTTGAACTCGAAAGCATCGATCACGCCGCGCTCCAGCGCCGGAACGATCTCACCGCCGGGAAGCTGCGTCACCGATACGCCCATGCCCTGCATGATGTCGGTTGCGAGGCCGACGGTGCGATACTTCAGGCCCTGCATCTGGTCGGCCGATTCGATTGGGCCGGTGAACCAGCCCAGCGGCTGTGTCGGCATCGGGAAGCAGAAGAAGCCGACGAGGTTGAGGCCGAGAATGTCCTGCACCAGTTCGCGGTAAAGTTCTTTGCCGCCGCCGGCATGAATCCAGGCCAGCACCTGTGCAGCATTGGCACCGAACACCGGGCCGGTGCCAAACAGCGAGGCCGCCTTGTTCTTCCCGTACCAGTAGGCCGTCACGGTGTGGGCCATGTCGAGGACGCCGTCAGCGCACGCATCCTGCACCTGGAACGCCTTGACGACCGCGCCAGCCGGCAGCAGGTCAATCTTGATGCGTCCGCCAGACATGGCTTCAACGCGATCCACATACTGCTGGGCGAAGCCCTGCCAGATGTTCTGCGCGCCCCACGAGGTCTGCATCTTCAGCGTTACCGGCGCGCCGCGCGAGATGTTCGGCATCGCCACCGCGCCTGTCACGCCAGCGGTCGCGGCGACAGCGCCGCCCTTGATAAACTTGCGGCGTGAAACCGACGCATCGGTCTTGTTTTCAGACATTCCTTCCTCCCAGGATAGGTTAGGCATTTCTTGGTCAGCGCGATTGAACTGCGCCAGTTGGCGAAGGCACCGACTTTACCGGCCGCGCATTGCAGCGATCCAGCCATGCCATGCACGTGGAGCGAGGTTAACCGCTCCGCGCCCTATACGACCGGATTATTCCAAACCACGCAAGCCCTTATCGCCATGCCCCGGCCGAAAGTCGAACACCGGATGACGCAACAGGCACGCTGCGCAGTCGCGTGGTAACCGCAGCCGTGAGCGAGTTCACGTTATTTTGAGCCAGGCATGACAACGCATGGACCTATGTGTTCTGGCAGACTACGAAGAGACTGCGGGCATAACCGCATGGAACAAAGGCAGGATTGGCGCAAACCGAAATGATCGCAGGTTCACAGGGCAAAGCCGGGCACTGTCTATGGGCCATCGCCGCCTTGATGCTGGCGCTGCTCTGCCCCGTGAATGCCCATGCGCAGGGCGGCTCCGGCACGCTGGAAACGCTGGTGCAGGGCGCGGGGGCCGCGCAGCAGCAGCAGAAGCAGCCGGAAAAACGGGTGCGCCTCGAACTCCTGTCCGAAACCGCGGCCATCCGGCCCGGACAGCCCTTCTGGGTAGCTGTTCGCCAGGACATCCGTCCGGGCTGGCATACCTACTGGGAGAACCCCGGCGATTCTGGTGAGCCGACGAGGATCGACTGGGACTTGCCCGAGGGCTTTACGGCCTCGGACATTCATTGGCCCGCGCCGAAGGCAATCCCCTACGGAACCCTGATGAATTACGGGTATTCCGACGAGGCGATATTGCTGGTGCGCATCACCCCGCCTGACCGGGTGGCCGCCGGCGAGGTGGAGTTGCAGGCCAATTCGCGCTGGCTGGTGTGCGAGGAGGTCTGCATACCCGAAGAGGGCGCGGCGAGTGTAAGCCTGCCAGTGGCCAGCGAGACGGGACCGCTGGAGCCGGGCAACGGGGCCGACAAGATCGCCGACGCCCTTCGCGCGCTGCCAAAGGAGGCGCCCTGGCCGGTCAGCCTGACGGTGGCCCCGGAGAGGATGGCGCTGGCGGTCGAAACGGACGCGCTGCGGGCAAGCGACATCGAGGCCATGCGCTTTTTTCCGCGCGATTGGGGGCTTGTGGCCAATGCCGCCGAGCAGAGCTTGGACTGGCGCGCGGACGGCCCGCGCCTGGTGATGCAGCGCGGTGACCTGAAGGTCCAGGATATCGAGCGGCTCGCCGGGCTGTTGGCGCTGACCGGGCGCGATGGCGAGCGCACGGTCTACGAGGTTTCGACGACACCGGCGAGCGAAGTGGCCGCCTTGCCCGTCGCATCCCCCGGCGCACCCGACGGCGGGCTGGGGCTGTGGCAGGCGGCCGCGTTCGCGTTTCTCGGCGGGCTGATCCTCAATTTCTTTCCCTGCGTGTTCCCGGTGTTGTCGATGAAGGCGCTGAGCCTCGCGGGCGGTAACGGCCACGGCGGCGGCAATCGCGGCCATGCGCTGGCCTATCTCGGTGGTGTCATGCTCAGCTTCGCGGTGCTCGCCGGCCTGCTGTTGGGCTTGCGCGCGACCGGGGCCGCGTTCGGCTGGGGCTTCCAGTTTCAATCGCCGTGGTTCGTGCTGGTCATGGCGGCGCTGTTCTTCGCGCTGGGCCTGAGCCTGTCGGGGGTTTTCAACTTCGGCGGCGCGCTCATGGGCGTTGGCGACTCCTTGGCGCGGCGCGGCGGCGTGTCAGGGTCGTTTTTCACCGGCGTGCTCGCCAGCATCGCGGCGACGCCATGCACCGCTCCGTTCATGGGGGCGGCGCTGGGCTACGCCATGACACAGCCCGCGACGGAAGCGACAACGGTCGTCCTATTGCTTGGGCTGGGGTTCGCATTGCCGATGACGCTGTTGAGCCTGTCCGGCGCATTCGCCCGGCTGTTGCCGAAGCCCGGGCCGTGGATGGAAACCCTCAAACAGGTGCTGGCCTTCCCGCTCTATGCTTCGGCAATCTGGCTCATCTGGGTGCTCAGCTTGCAAACCGGCGCGGACGGCGTGCTGGCTGCGGGCGCCGTGCTGCTCGGGATCGGCTTCGCGGCGTGGCTTGTCGGGATGACACGGGCCGGGCGCATTTACCGCTATGGCGGCGCGGCCGTGGTGATTCTCGGCGCGTTCGCGCTGGCCGGGCCGATGATCGGGGTCGCGCAGGATGGCGGCGCGGGCGCTGAGCGGAGCGCCGGGGTGACGGGCGAGTTGGGCGAGCCGTTCTCCATGGCCCGGCTGAACGAACTGCGCGCCGAAGGCCGCCCGTTGTTCGTGAACTTTACCGCCGCGTGGTGCATCACCTGCAAGGTCAACGAGGAAGTTGCACTGAAGAGCCAAGCGTTCCAGCAGGGGCTGGAGCGCGGCAACATCGCCTACCTGATCGGCGACTGGACCAACCAGGACGCGGAAATCTCGCAAATGCTGGAGAAGTTCGGGCGCGCGGGCGTGCCGCTTTACCTGCTCTATCGCGGCGATGGCGAGCCGCCGGAAGTGCTGCCGCAAATCCTCACCGAAGGCATGATTCTACGGCGCTTCTCCGAGTTGGCGCAAACCCGCACCTCGCAGCGGTGAGGCCGCGCGCCAGCCGATCCCCTGATCCCATCCGATTGGCCCCAACCGAAGAGAGGACTTACCAACATGCCAGCCAAACTGTGTAGCTTGTTGACGGGCGTCGCCTCCATCCTGATCGCTGGCGCTTTCGCCACCACGGTGTCGGCCGCGCCGCAAGTCGGCCAGCCAGCGCCGGCGTTCACGGCGACCGACACCAAGGGCCAGAGGCACTCGCTCAGCGACTTCCGTGGCAAGACCGTGGTGCTGGAATGGACCAACCATGGCTGCCCTTACGTGCAAAAGCACTACGAGACCGGCAACATGCAGGCGCTTCAGAAAGACGCGACCGAAGACGGGATCGTCTGGCTTTCGGTGATCTCCTCCGCGCCGGGCACGCAAGGCCATGTCAGCTCCGCTCGCGCCGACGAACTGACGCGCTCGCGCGACGCTGCGCCCACAGCGGTCCTCCTAGACACAGCGGGCAGGGTCGGCAAGGCCTATGGCGCACGCACGACGCCGCACATGTATGTCATCAACCCGGAAGGCACACTCATGTACACGGGCGCGATCGACGACCGCCCGACGGCGCGGCACTCCGATATCGAGGGGGCGCGCAACTACGTGCGTGAGGCGCTGGCGGCGATGGCAGACGGCGGGGACATCCCCAAGAAGGTGACGCGGGCCTATGGCTGCTCGGTGAAATACGGGAGCTGAGACCAGACGCGTTTCGCGCGGACTGGACGGAGCGAAGACAATGGCAAACTCGGGGAACAAGACTGTCCCGACAGATGTCTCGCCTGCGGCCTTTATTGCGACCGTCGAGAACGCGACGCGCCGGGGCGATGCTCAGATGCTGCTGAGTTGGTTCGAAGAGGTAACAGGACTTGAGCCGGTCATGTGGGGGAGCAGCATCATCGGCTATGGCCGGTACCGCTACAAATACGAAAGCGGGCGCGAAGGTGAGTCCATGCTGACCGGATTCTCGCCGCGCAAAAGCGCCATGACGGTCTACATCATGCCGGGCTACAGGTCCCCAGAGATGCAGGACAAACTCAGCCGGCTCGGCAAGCACAAGCTGGGCAAGTCCTGCCTTTATATCGGCAAACTGGCCGACATCGACATGCAGGTTCTGCGTAAGATCGTCGAGGACGGTGTGCATTACATGCAAGACAA
>CAYFVF010000019.1:0-7330 GCA_964346335.1 uncultured Hyphomicrobiaceae bacterium | reverse complement strand
GCGCGAAAGCTGGTCAAATGAGCCTAACACCCCCAACCGTCACGTCAGCCGGGTTGTCGATACGAAGCATAAAATGGATGTGAGATGAGAAACGAAGCCGGGACGGCGCGCATCCCGGCTTCGTCGTTTTAGGCGCTTCGACCGCGGGCAAGTCCCGCAGCGGCGTTTACGCCGCATCATTGCGCTTATGGCCCGGCCCGGTGTAGTGCGACCACGGACCGTGGAGGATCAGCGCCCCCATCAGGTCGGGCTCGCGCCGTAGCTCGACCACTTCCGCGGCACGCTTGGCTTCATGCGGATGGGCTGGGGCTTGTGCGGAAACATCAGGCATTTCGCGGCCGTTGCGCACGGCATGGCGAATGTCCTCCCGGCTGAGGCCGATATCAGAGAGCAAGCGATCATCCATCGCCTCCAACTCCCTTTCGGCCAGGCGCGCCCGTCCCTTGCGGCCCAACCACTGGGCGGTGCGGGCGAGCGGCGAAACAAGCCATCCGACAAGCCTGCCTATGCCCCGGCCAGCGCCGCCGAGCAGCCGGTAAAACTCCGCCGAACGGGCCTGGTGAGCTGCGCGGATATGGCTCTGATAATACGACAAAGGCTGTTTTGAGTTCGGGTACTCCATCTTCGGGCTCCTGGTCTGTTGAGCGGGATCATCTATCACGCTGGCCACGGTGCCGGAGCCTTTTTGATAAGTCTAACGAATAGTTTTTATACGAAACATCATCTGAGCTGATAGATACGCCATGGCGATTGATTAGCACACTGAATGCGTGCTATGTTCATCTTCACTGAAATGAATGGATTGCGCAATGCCACCCGTGCTTGAACCCGAACTGCTTCAGACATTCGTCGCCATCGCCGAGACGGGCCGCTTCACCGAAGCCGCCAAGCGCGTGGGCCGGACCCAGTCCGCCGTCAGCATGCAGGTCAAACGCCTTGAAGAAACTATCGGGCGCGAGTTGTTCATGCGTGACGGGCGAACGATGAAACTGTCGTCTGACGGCGAACTGCTGCTCGGCTATGCCCGCCGGATTCTGCGCATTCACGCCGAGGCGCTTGCGGCGTTCCACCCGTCTGAACTTACCGGTTCTGTCACGATCGGCGCGCCGGATGAATACGCGGTCGCGTTCCTGCCCAAGATCCTGCGCAGCTTCTCCGAGACGCATCCCCAGGTGCTGGTCAATGTCGTGTGCGAGCCGACCCGAAGCCTAATGCCCAAGCTGGACATGAACGAGATCGACATCATCCTGTTCACCGAGGGCGGCGAGGTGGACCGCGACGACGGCAAGAGCGATCCGATCCTGTTGCGCGAGCCGGTGGTCTGGGCCGCGTCGGAGAAGCATTGCGTCCACCAGGATGATCCGGTTCCGCTGGCGCTGTTCCAGCCGGGCTGCCGGTTCCGCCAATGGGCGATCAGCGCGCTGGCCGATGCCGGGCGCGGCTACCGCATCAACTACACCAGCGTGAGCTTTGCGGGCATCGAGACGGCCGTGCGCGCCGGTCTGGCGGTCGCGGCGATTCCCCACTCCAACGTGTCGTGCGGCCTGCGCATTCTCAGCGAGCGCGACGGGTTCCCTGCCCTGCCCGATTATGCGCTGGCGATGCGCCGCGCGCGGAGCGCGACGTCTTGCATTCACGACCGGTTGGAAGATCACATCATCAACTGCTTCCGTCACGGCCCGCCGCGCGAGGTCGCGGCCTGATCCGCTCACGCGATTGTGCGCGCGTCCCGAACCACGGCGCTCGACAGAGACAGAACATTGTTCCATGTTGACTGGGATTTTGCGCCTGAGTAACGAACATTGATCACCCGGAGCCGATCCGTGGCCACGACCGACACCACCCAGCCCAAGCTCGACGAGGTTGACCGCAAGATCCTGCGCTTCATGCAGCAGGACGCCACCGTGTCGTTCGAGCGGCTCGCAAAAAAGGTGAACATCTCCAAGACGGCCGTGTGGAATCGTATCCAGCGGCTACAACAGTCGGGCGTCATCATCCGTCAGGCGGCGATCGTCGATGGGCCGCGCGCCGGCCTGCGGGAGGTGTTTTTCGTCACCATCCGCACCAATAGCCATGACGCGGTCTGGCTGGAAAACTTCCACCGCGCCATCCAGGAGATGCCGGAAATACAGGAGGCCCATCGCCTCGCCGGAGAAATCGACTATATCCTGAAGGTGCGCGTGCCCTCGACCGACGCCTTCGATGCATTCTACAAGCGGCTGATTTCGCGGGTATCGATCTATAACGTGACCAGCAGCCTCTCCATGGAGGTGCTGAAGGAAGAGACCGCCCTGCCGATCTGAACCGGGCGGCGGCGCGCGCAGAAAACGCTTTACAAACGCCCCTTTGACTTTTAAGCGACGCATCCTGATTTTCCATGACAAGTCGACGTTTTTGCTAGAACCCCCGCGCGGGAGAACTGCCCTATGGAACATTACGCCTGCGCCGCCGATCTGCTCGCCCGCCGCGCACCGGATTTGCCGGTCCTGTGCGCGCGTCCGCACGCGGCTGAACGCGCGGTTCGCTGGTTCCGGGAGCATTTCCCCGGCACCACGCTTTACGCGGTGAAGGCGAACGACGCCCCGGATATGCTTGATGCGCTGCACGGCGCGGGCCTGCGCGATTTCGACGCCGCGTCACTCGACGAGATCGCACGGGTGAGCGCCCTGCCCGGCGCGCGCGCGCACGTCATGAACCCGGTCAAGTCGCGCGCGCTGATCCGCGGGGCCTACCGGGATTACGGCGTGCGCACCTTCGCCTTCGACAGCGCGGATGAGCTCGACAAGATCATCGACGAGACAGAAGGCGCGCGCGACCTGACGCTGATCTTGCGCATTATCTGCCCGAACACGCACAGCGAGATCCCGCTTGAGGGAAAATACGGCGTCGCACTAGGCGAAGCGGGCGACCTGCTGACGCGCGCACGCGCTCACGCCGAGCGGCTGGGCCTCACCTTCCATGTCGGCTCGCAGGCCATGTCGCCGGAGGGCTTCGGCGAGGCGCTGCGCATCACTGCGCGCTACATTGCCTCGTCGCCCGCGACTATCGATCTCGTGGATGTCGGCGGCGGATTTCCCGCACGTTATCCGGGCCTGGAGCCGCCGCCCATGAGCGCTTTCGTCGACGCCATCTCGCAAGCCTTTAACCGGCTCTGGGTGGGCGAGGCTTGCGAGCTGTGGGCTGAGCCGGGCCGCGCGCTGGTGGCCGAGGCGGAGTCAGTGCTGGTGCGGGTCGATGCGCGTAAGGGCTCAACGCTTTATATCAACGACGGCGCGTTCGGCACGCTGTTCGATGCCGCCCACGCGAATTTCGTCTTTCCCTCGCGGGGCCTGCGAACAGGCCTGGGCGAAATGGAGGGAGCACAGACGGGATTCACGCTGTTCGGCCCAACCTGCGACAGCTTCGATCACCTGCCCGGCCCGTTCATGCTGCCAGCCGATATCCGCGAGGGCGACTACATCGAGATCGGGAATATCGGGGCCTATGGCCATGTCATGGCCTCGCCGTTCAACGGGTTCGGCAAGTATGAGCGCGTCCAGCTCGCCGATGCGCCGATGATGAGCATGTACGACACCAAATCCGGGGCGATCCCCGCCGGCCAGGCCGGGGCGGTCGGCTAGAACCATGGCGCTTTTTTATCGCCGCCCGGAAGACGGCTTTCTCGGGCTGCCGGCGGCGCAGGCCGGCCCGGCGCAGGATGCCGGCGCGCTCATCGTTCCGTTCCCGATGGAGGCAACCGTCAGCTATGGCGGCGGCACGGCCCGCGGGCCGGAAGCGATCATTGCGGCCAGCCCGGAGCTGGAGTTTTTTGACGACGAATTGTGGTGCGAGCCGTATCGCCGCTTCGGAATCGCGACGCTTGAGACACCGTCCGTGCCAGCCGCGCCGTCCGAGGCGCTAGACCAAATTGGCGCGCTCGTGGACGAGGCGCTTGCGGCGGGGCACATCCCGCTCGTGCTGGGCGGGGAGCACACGCTGAGCGCAGGGGCCATCCGCGCGGTCGCTGCGCGCCACCCAGATTTGGCTGTCCTGCACCTGGACGCCCACACCGACCTGCGCGACAGCTACGAGGGGAACCCGTTGTCCCACGCCTGCGCCATGCGCCGCGTGCTGGATGATACGCCGGTGTCCCTCACCTCGGTCGGCATTCGCAATGTTTCGCCCGAGGAGATTCCGTTCCTCGAAGCGAACCACGAGCGCGTGCGGGTGTTCTGGGCGCGTGAGCGGGCGAACTGGTCGCTTGACGAGATCGTGGCCTCGCTGCGCGGACGGCCGATCTATATCAGTCTCGACATCGACGTAATGGATGCCGGGTTGATGCCTGCGACGGGTACGCCGGAGCCGGGCGGGCTGACTTTCGACGAGGTTTGCGCCGTGCTGAGAGCCGCGACGGATAAGGGCCGGGTTGTCGGGGCCGACCTCGTTGAGCTTGCCCCGATCCCCGGTTTCCACGCCTATGATTTCACCGCCGCCAAGCTCGCCTACAAGCTGCTGGGCTATGCGCTAGCGCGTTAGCGTGCCGCCCTCCGCTCTTAATGCGTCACCACGAAATCCGTGCCGCGCCCAGTCTCGCGCCCCAAGCCTTCATCGGACACGATTAGCGAGGATCCCGGCGTGAGCATCCACGCCAGGCGCGCGCGCACGTGGTCCGGCAGGCTGACACGATCGAGCGCGGTGACGGCATCGATGCCGGGCTCTGACTCCGTCGTGATCGCTACCCACTGCGTCGCGTTGTCAGTGGGCGTGAAGCTCTGCGCGAAATACGCGTGGGTCCCGAGCGGCTCGTCGGCATTGCGCAGGCCGATCGGCGCATCAAAGACCTGCTTGAAGCCCTGGCGGACATACAGATGCCCGGTCGGCGCGGGCTCGCCGCGCGCCGCGCGATAAAGCTCGTCACGCAAGCCTTCGGAAAATGCGCCGGTCGCTTTCAGGTCATTCGCTTCCTGATAGGCGCGGATCGCCGCGCCGGTCTGCCGGCCCATGTAGCCATCGACGGGACCAGCGTCATAGCCCAACTCGTTCAACAACATCTGCACATCGCGGACGCGCTCGCGCCCAACCCGCTTGGTGATGAGAATACGCAACGGCTTTTCGGAGCGCGCGATGTAGGACTCCAGCCGATGCATGTCATGCTCAAGGTCGGCCATCAGCAAGGCGCCCGCGCGCGCCGACATCGGCTTCGGCGGGGCGGATACCGTCGCATCGCTCATGATCGCGTTGTCCTGGGGACGGCTCAGCGCGGCGTATTTGCGCTCACGGTCCGCGCGCGACGGCAGCGCGATGCTGACGACATCGCCGCGTTGGCGGGCAAGGCGCTGGCGCAAGGCGTCTTGCGCATCCATCGTCATGAGTGTCAACGGCTCAGGTTGCAGCAAATTCTCATGCGCAACGGGGCGCAGCGCGATATCCTCGCGAGTCACGATCACATGCCCGCCCACATCCGTCTTCTGGAACAGCGTGCGCGCGGAGTTGCGCGGCATCCGGATGCATCCGTGAGACGCCGGGTAGCTTGGCACATGGCCGGACTGATGAAGCGCGATTCCCGACCAGGTCAGCCGCTGCATATATGGCATCGGAGCGCCGGAATAAATGTTGGAGCGATGCCAGCGGCGCTTTTCCAGGATGCTGAAAACACCAGCTGGCGTCGAGTATCCGCGCTTGCCCGTCGAGACACGCGAGTCAAACACTTTGTCGGTGCCGCGATAGACGTACATGTGCTGTTTATCGAGCGAGACCACGATCTTGAGCGGATCGGGCGGGGCGACCATGCGAGCCCCGGCCTGCGCGCTGGCGGCATTGAAACTTGCCGGGACCAGCAATCCGGCGGCGAACAGCGCGGCGGGAACAATAGCAGACTCACGAATACAACGCGGCGAGGCACCGCGGCACGGCATACGCAACATCACACCCAACTCCCAAAATGAAAATCTGTTGTGCCGTCAGGCAACTCGGCGACGGCCTCTGCAAGAATTATTACACGCCCGTTACCCGGCGGTGAATGTCCATGGTCATCATTTTATTGTAAAAACACAGATGCGGTGCGTTCGGGCCACCATTTTCGGCCAGTGGTTAACCGTTTCCCATTTCCTCGCGCAAAATTTCCAGCTCCAGCCACCGGTTTTCGGCATCTTCGAGCGCCGCGTGAACCTCGCCCAGGCGGGTCGTCGCGGCCTCGAAAGCATCGGGATCGCGAGAATACAGCTCAGGGTCGGCGAGCCTCTCTTCGAGCTTGCGGGCCTCGGCGCGTAGACGTTCAATCTCGCTGGGCAGCGTCTCCAGCGCATGCTTGTCCTTGAAGCTGAGGCGTGCGCGGTTGTCGTCGCGCTTTGGCTTTCCACTGGACTTGTGTTTTTTGCCCTTGGCCGGCTTCTCGCTCTCCGCGCCACGCTTTGCGAGATCGGCCCCACGCTGGGCAAGCATGTCGGAGTAACCGCCGGCGTACTCGCGCCAAACCCCGCCGCCTTCGGGCGCAAGCACCGATCCCACGATGCGGTCGAGGAAGTCGCGGTCGTGGCTGATCAGGATCACCGTGCCCTCGTAGCTGCCGAGCATGTCCTGCAAGACGTCCAGCGTGTCGAGGTCCAGATCGTTGGTCGGCTCGTCGAGGACCAGCAGGTTGGACGGCAAAGCCATCGCCCGCGCGATCATGAGCCGCGCTCGTTCCCCGCCCGAAAGCACGCGCAACGGACTTCCCATCTGTTCCGGTGAAAACAGGAAATCCTTGAGATACGCCGCGACATGGCGAGTTTGTCCGCCGGCTGTCACCATGTCGCTGCCGCCGCCGGTAATGGCGTGCTTGAGCGTCGCGTCCGGATCGAGCTGTGCGCGGTCCTGGTCCAGCGTGGCCATCGCGAGGTTCGCGCCGAGCCGGACCTCGCCACTGTCCGGCTTGAGATCACCGGTCAGCAGCTTCACCAGCGTGGTCTTGCCGCTGCCGTTCGGCCCGATAATGCCCAGCCGGTCGCCGCGCTTCACCTTCAGCGACAGATCGCGCACGATCGGCTCGCCGCCAAATGATTTGCTGATGCGCTTCGCCTCCATCACCAGATCGCCGGATTTGTCGGCTTGCGCGGCGGTGATCGTTGCCTGACCCTGCACGCCGCGATAATTCCGCCTCGCCTCGCGCAGCGCCTGCAAATCGGCCAGCCGACGGACATTGCGCTTGCGCCGCGCGGTCACGCCATAGCGCAGCCAGTCCTCCTCCGCCGCGATCTTGCGGTCCAGCTTGTGGCGGGCTTGCTGCTCCTCCGCGAGTTGCTCGTCCCCCCCCGACTCGAAGCCGGGAAAAACCAACTCGATGGGCCGCGCGCGACCCCCGCCGGGCCACACC
>CAYFVF010000018.1:0-16611 GCA_964346335.1 uncultured Hyphomicrobiaceae bacterium | reverse complement strand
CACGGCGGTGATCGCCGCGAACAGCGCGATATAGACGATGTCGCTGATCTTCATCACTCCTGCCAATCTATCTGCGATTGTCGAAGCCGCGCGCCTCGATAGCCTCGCCCAGCGCGCCCGCCATGCGCAGTGTTTTAATGAGCAGAGGCCCAACCGCGAAGACGCCCGGCGAGCGCGCCCCGCGCGCCCGGCGCGCGGCCTGGATCGCACGAAAGTCATCCAGCAGCACTGGAATGAACCGCACGGCCAGCGCCGTGGCCAGCCCAACCTTGTGCGGATTGACGCCGAGCGGTCGGGCCAGCCCCGCAGCCCGGGAAAATGCGTCGATCATCGCGGAGAACGGCGTCGTGAGCGTCACCAGCGCGGCGAGCAGCACGAGCGTGATGATGTGCGCGCCGATGGTCGCAGCCGCCAGCGGGCCAGCCGCGAACCATTGGAATGCGCAGATGGCCGCGACCAGCACCACGACCGGCTTCAGCGCCCGCGCGATCTCCAGAACCGGCAGCCGCGCCACCTGATAGAGCAGCATCACCACGATCAACGCGAGCGCCTGCCACGCCAGCCCCGGCAGAAAGAACACGACCGCGCCGAAGACCGCCAGCCCGGCGAGCTTGATGCCCGCCGGCAGCCGGTGCAACGGGCTATCGCGATGGATATAAAGCGCGATCATACCGTCTCGTCCTGCTGGGCATACTGGGCGATCACCGCGCGCGGCGGGCCGTCGGCGGCGACCTTGCCGGCGGACAACAGGATCACGCGATCATAATCCGCGATCAAATCGAGATCATGGGTGATGGTGATGAGCTGTTGCGGCAACTCGGCCATCACGCGGGCGATCCGCGCGCGGTTGCGCCGGTCGAGCGAGGTCATCGGCTCGTCGAGCACGATGGTGCGCGGGCGCATGATGACCACGGACAGGATGCTGAGCAGCTTCTTCTCGCCGCCGCTGAGCAGGTGCGCGGGCCGCTGGCGCTTGTCATCGAGGCCATAACGCGGCAACAGGTCATCCATACGCGCTGTGATCTCGGCCTTTGACAGGTTCAGGTTGCGCGGCCCGAACGCGAGGTCTTCTTCCACCGTCGGCATGACGATCTGATGCTCCGGGTTCTGGAAGACGAGGCCAACCGCCGCGCGCGCCGCCTTCGCATCCTTGCGGGTGGACACGCCGTCCACCAGCACCTCGCCATCGCGCGGGAGCAGCAGGCCGTTCAGCATCCGCGCCAGCGTGCTCTTGCCCGAGCCGTTATCGCCGATGATGGCGATGCGCCGCTCGGCAAGCCGCAGGTTCAGCCCGCGCAGCACCGGCACGCCGTCAAAATCGTGGCTCAAGCCGCGCAGTTCGATCACCGGCATATCGCTCATAACGGCCAGACCAGCAGGATCATGGGCAGCCCGACCACGAGAACGATGATCTCCAGCGGCAGGCCAAGCCGCCAGTAATCGCCGAAGCGATAGCCGCCCGGCCCCATGATGAGGGTGTTGTTCTTATGCGCGATGGGGGTCAGGAACGAGGCCGACGCCGCGACCGCCACGCCCATCAGGAACGCATCGGCGTTGACATCCAGCCGGCCGGCAATGTCGATCGCCAGCGGCGCGGCGATCACCGCCGTCGCGGTGTTGTTCATCACCGAGGAAAGCAGGATCGTCACAACCATCAGCACCAGAAGTATCCAGGCCGCGGACAGCCCGGCCGACATGCTGACGATCTGGTTGGCGAGCAGCGCGGTTGTGCCGGAGCTTTCAAGCGCGGCGCCGATCGGCAACAGGCTGGCTAGCAGCACGATCACCGGCCACTCGATGGACGTGTAAAGCTCGCGCAGCGGGACGATTTCCGTTGCCACGTAAGCCACGCAGGCCGCGCCAAGCGCAATGGGCAGCGGCAAAATCTCAAGGCTCGCGAGCGCAATCGCCACGATGAACATCCCCGCCGCCAGCCCGGCCCGGCCACGGCCGACCGCGCGCGCATCCCCCGGCGCGGCCAGGCGCAGCGCCCCCAGCCAGTCCGCAACGGCGGGCAGCCGCTCCACCGGCCCGTACAGCAGCAGGCTGTCACCGGGGCGGATTTCCAGCCGGCGCACCTGCTCGACGAAGCGACGCCCCTGGCGCGAGACGCCAAGCAGCACGACGCCTTGGCGCGTGAGCAGCCGCAGCCCGTAGGCCGAGCGCCCGACGATGGATGCGCCTTCGGGAACCACCACCTCCATGAAGCCCAGATCGCTGGATTTCAGTTGCTGCTTTTCCTTTTCCTTGCTGACGTAGCTCAAGTCGAGTTCAGCGGTGAAGGCGTCGATATCATCCGGCGCGCCCTCGACCACGAGCGTATCGTCCGCCTCGATCACCGCGCGCCGCGCCATGCCCGGCATCCGCTTCTTGCCGCGAAACAGGCCGAGAATCGCGACGCCATTCGTCTCCGCGACATCATCGAGTTCGCGCACGCGCTTGCCGATAATGTCGGCCTCCTCGGGCACGCGCACCTCGGCGATGTAATCATCCAGCGCGAAGCTCTCCTGGCGGGTTTCGCCGCGCTCGCCCGTGCGCGCGGGCATCAGCCGCCAGCCCGCCAGCGCGATGAACGCCACGCCGGCCAGCGCGACCGCCAGCCCGACCGGCGCGAAATCGAACATCGCGAAGGGCTCGCCGCGCGACTGCTGGCGGAAATTCGCGATGATGATGTTCGGCGGCGTCCCTATGAGCGTAATCAGCCCGCCGAGAAGCGTGGCGAAAGCCAGCGGCATGAGCGTGAGGCCCGGCGCGCGCTTGGCCTGTTCGGCGGCCTGAAGATCGACCGGCATCAGCACGGCGAGCGCCGCGACGTTGTTCATCACCGCCGACAGCGCGGCGCCCACCGACGACATGATCCCGATATGGCCCGAAAGTCCCCGTCCATTGTCGATGACATAGCGCGTGATGAGCTGAACCACGCCGGCATTGGTCAGCCCCCGGCTGATGATCAGCACCAGCGCCACGATGATGGTCGCGGGATGGCCGAAGCCGTCAAAGGCGCGCGCGCTCGGAACCGCGCCGATGGCGACTGCCACGATCAGACCGCCGAACGCCACCACGTCATAACGCCAGCGCCCCCACATCAGCAGGATGACAACACCCACCAGCACCGCGACAACGAGCATTTGTTCCGTATTCATGCGCGAATGCATCTCTCATGCAGGGATGACCACCAACACGGTCCGCTGTGACTTGACATGCGTCAACCGGATACTCAGAGTTTCCCTGCTGATAAATCGGGGAATTGATTTGGGCGTATCAACACCGGCCAACGGTCTCAGCGCAAGCGCGGGTTTGCAAGTCCTGTCTGCCACGGACGAGAATATCGCTGCGGCCGCCCGCGCGCTCCGCGAGGGCTACCTTGTCGCGTTTCCAACGGAAACTGTCTATGGACTCGGCGCTGACGCGACCGATGGGCGTGCCGTGGCGTCGATCTTTCGCGCGAAGGGGCGGCCGCGGTTCAACCCGCTGATCGTCCATGTTGCCGAGATGACCGCCGCGGAACACCTCGCGCGGTTCGATGATCGCGCACGGCGGCTGGCCGGACGCTTCTGGCCGGGCCCGTTGACGCTGGTGCTGCCACTGGCGGAGGGCGCTCCGGTTGCCGATCTCGTCACGGCCGGACTGGATACTGTCGGCGTGCGCATCCCCTCACACCATGTGGCGCACATGCTGATCGAACTGGCGGGCGTGCCAGTGGCCGCGCCAAGCGCCAACCGCTCTGGCCGGGTCAGTCCGACCACGGCGGAGCATGTGTTTAACGATTTCAAGGATACAGCCGGCCTGCTGCTCAATGGCGGGCGCTGTCCGGGCGGCGTGGAGTCCACGATCGTCAGCCTGGTGGGCGAGACGCCAGTGCTGCTGCGCCCCGGCGGGGTGCCGCGCGAGGCGATCGAGGCGGTGCTGGGCACGTCCCTCGCACGCCCCGAGGCGGAGAGCACGGATGCGCCGAGCGCGCCGGGAATGAGCGCAAGCCACTACGCGCCGCGCGCGCGCCTGCGGCTCGATGCGCAGGAGGTGCGCCCCGGCGAAGTAATGCTCGGCTTCGGCCCGGACGCCCCCCCGGGCGCGACCCTCAATCTCAGCGAAAGCGGCGATCTCGTGGCGGCGGCGGCCAACCTGTTCGGCTTTATGCGCGCGCTTGATGATTGCGGCACGGACACGATCGCGGTCAGCCCCATTCCGAATGAGGATCTCGGCGAGGCCATCAACGACCGCCTCAGGCGCGCGGCCGCGCCAAAGCCCGAGGCGTCGTGAGCGCGCATTCCCAACCTGGCGGCCATGCCCTAGACTGATGCTTGGAACCCAACACCATCGGGACACGCCGTCATGTTGCACAATCCCGGCGCAGCGCCGCCAGACGACCTGCTCGCCCGTCTGACAGAGGTCGTCGGCGCCCCGCACGCCGTAACCGCCGAGGCGGACCTTGCGCCTTACATGGAAGAATGGCGCGGCCTTTATCACGGCCGCACGCCGCTTTTGCTCAAGCCGGGCAGCACGGACGAGGTCGCGCAAATCTTGAAGATCGCCAATGAGGCCGGCGTCGCGGTCGTGCCGCAGGGCGGCAACACCGGGCTGGTCGGCGGGCAAATCCCGTTCGCGACGGGCCACGAGATCGTGCTGAACTTGTCGCGCATGAACCGTGTTCGCGCGGTCGATCCGGCGAATAACACCATGACCATCGAGGCGGGCGCGACGCTTGCGCAGGCGCAGGATGCGGCCGCTCAAGCAGACCGGCTGTTCCCGTTGAGCCTATCCGCCGAAGGCTCCTGCCAGATCGGCGGCAACCTCGCCACGAACGCCGGCGGCATACATGTGCTGGCCTATGGCAATGCGCGCGCGCTGACGCTCGGGCTTGAGGTCGTGCTGGCGGATGGCCGGGTGTGGAACGGGCTGCGGGGCCTGCGCAAGGACAACACGGGCTATGACCTGCGCGACCTGTTCATCGGCTCGGAAGGCACGCTCGGCATCATCACAGCGGCGGTGCTGCGGCTGTTCCCGCGCCCGGCGGAGCAGGCGGCGGCTTTCGTTGCGCTGGAGCGGCTGGAGGATGTCGCGCGCCTGTTCGAGATGGCGCAGGCGCGCGCCGGGGCGTCGCTCACGGCGTTCGAGTTCATTCCGCGCATCGCGATGGATTTCCTCGCCAGGCACATGCCCGAGGTGCGCGACCCGCTGGATGCGCCGCACCCGTGGTACGTGCTGATGGAGGTCTCCGGCGCGCGGCCCGACGGCGCGGCGCAGGCGCTGATGGAGACGCTTCTCGAAGGCGCTTTCGAGGCGGAGATCGTGCGCGATGGCGCGGTGGCGGCGTCGCTGGCGCAGGCGCAAGCGTTCTGGGATCTGCGCGAGAGATTGTCGGAGGTCCAGAAATACGAAGGCGGCTCGGTCAAGTGCGATGTGTCGGTGCCGCTCAGCCGCCTGCCGGCGTTCGTGGAGCGGGCGAATGCCGAGATCGCGCGGCTCGCGCCGGGCGCGCGGCCGTTCCCGTTCGGCCATTTCGGCGATGGCAACGTGCACTACAATGTCAATCAGCCCATGGACATGGACCGCGAGGCCTACCTCGCGCGGTGGGACGAGATCGCCGGCGCGGTTTATGGAATCGCCGTGGACATGGGCGGGTCAATCAGCGCGGAACACGGCATCGGCCGGATGAAACGCGAATTGCTCCCAAGCGTGAAGGACGACACCGAAATGAGCATGATGCGCGCGATCAAGGCCGCGCTGGACCCCAACGGCATCCTCAACCCCGGCAAGGTGGTTTGACCCCCTGAAGAATTATGCGTGGGCGCTGCATCGTACCTCCGGTTCTGTTACGCCTTGACGTGACGCAAGCAAGCCGCTGGACGGCTTTGGGTTATTTGAAGGTAAAAAAACTTCGGTATCTATCAAACTTGAATCTGACGGGGGTATTGATGATACCAGACTACGAATCTCTGATGAGGCCAGTGCTCGAATGTGCTGCTGAAGGTGAGTGCCGCATTGGCGATGTGGTCGAAAGGCTATCTGACAAATACGCTTTAACCAACGAAGAACGTAGCGAGCTTCTACCCAGCGGTAGACAGACACGCTTCGCAAATCGCGTTCATTGGGCAAAAAGTTACCTTAAACAGGCTGGCCTTGTTCAAGCTACTAAACGGGGGCACTTCATCATCACAGAACGCGGCGAATCAGCGCTCAGTGAAACCTCAGATCTAATCAACAAAAATTTTCTGGAGCAATTCGACGAATTTCGTGAATTCCAGAATAGGGCAAGATCTAACGGAAACACTGATGCAGGTGAAGTCAATGGCACTCAAAATGCTGCAACCCCGGATGAAGTTTTACGCGCAGCACACCAGCGCGTGAAGGCAGCTCTGGCGGCAGACCTTCTCGATCGCGTTCGTGAGGCCTCGCCCTACTTTTTCGAAAACCTGATTATCCAGCTATTGCTGGCCATGGGCTATGGCGGCTCATCTGAGGATGCTGCGGCTGCCCTCGGGAAGAGCGGCGATGATGGTGTTGACGGGGTGATCGACCAAGATCCTCTTGGCGTTGATCAAATTTATGTTCAAGCCAAGCGCTATGGTGAAGGGAATAATATAGGGGCTGGCGCGATACGAGACTTTTTTGGTGCCCTGAACCTGAAGCGAGCGCATAAGGGCATTTTCTTTACAACCTCTTGCTTCAGCCCCTCCGCAATAGAAACCGCGAGAGGCCTTGGAACTCGCATCGTTCTGATTGACGGCATCCAGCTTGCCAGACTGCTGATCCGGTATAACATCGGTTGCCGTGATGAGGATGTCCTTCACATCAAAAAAATAGATGAAGAATTTTTTGCATAGCTCAGGATTATAAAGTCAGCGCGCCGGGCGCTTCGTCGTGGCGGTGATGCCGCGCGCGGCCTGACGCTCCCGGTAGAACACGTAAAGCCCTGCCGCCAGGATCAGCGCCGTGCCGGCCCATGTCAGCGTGTCGGGGAAGTCGCCGAAGATGAAATAGCCCAGCGTGGTCGCCCCGACGATCTCCAGATACTGGAACGGCGCCAGCGCCCCCGCCTCGACCCGCTGGAACGCCATCGCGAACATCATGTGCGCCAGCGCGGCGATCGCGCCCATGATGAGCAGGACATACCACGCCCAGCCCGGCACCGGCTGAAACGTAAAGACAGGCGCCTCGACAAACGAGCCCATCAGCACGATCGCTGCGATAATCAGCGTCGCGAAAGTGCCGGACCACGCCTGCATCGGCAACCCGCCCAGCCGGGTAGACAGCCCGCGGATGGTCGTGACATAGCACGCGAAGAAGAAGGCGGCCGCGACCGGCAGGAGCACCGCTGGTCCGAAAGCCGCCCAGTTCGGCCGGATCACGATCATCGCCCCGATCAGCCCGACGAGGATCGCTCCAATCCGGCGCGGGCCGATCTTCTCGCCCAGCGCCAGCGCGGCGATCAGCGTCAGCAGCAGCGGCTCGATGAAGAAGATCGAGATGGCGGTGGCCAAAGGCAGCAGGCTCACCGCCCAGATCAGGCAGATGACGGCCCCGGCCGCGAAGCCGCCCGCCAGCGCCAGCCATGCGCTGATCGCGCCCGGCCAGGCAAGCTCGCGCCGCACGATCAGGATCGCCATCAGGATCGCGCTCTGAAAGCCGAAGCGGAACAGAGCGATCTGCCCCGGCGCCAGCCAGTCCGACAGGTATTTGGAGAACGCATCCAGAATCGGCACCAGGAACACGCCGGCGATCATGAACAGGATCCCGGAGGTGGTGCGCAGGTCCCGCTCGGCGGCTGTTTGCAGCGATGATGGCATGGGCGGCGCGCAACCTTGGTGCGGCGGATCGAGAGGTCGCTGCTGACTGCAAGGCGCGGCCAGGCTCTTATCCGCTGATGTGCCGTTGGACGTAAGCGGGCAGCGCGAAGGCGGCAAGGTGGACATCGGGCGTATAGTAATGCATCTCCCCGCCGAGCGCGGCCCCGCGCGCCTTGAGCGCGTCGACGGTGGGCGTGCGGCGCGCCGGGTCGTCGCAGCCCCAGGACAGTGCCATCGGCCCGCCGATATAGGTTGGCGTGGTCATCAAATAAGCGGCCGCATCGGCGAAAAGCGCGCGAAACTTCGCCTGCACATCACGCAACTCGTCGCCCTGCAGGAACGGCAGGCCGGACTGGGCGATCAGGACGCCGCCTTCGCCCAGCGCGCGCTTGCAATCCGTGTAGAAATCGCGCGTGAACAGGGCCACCGCTGGGCCGATCGGATCGGTGGAATCCACCAGGATCGCGTCGAACCTTTCATCCGTCTCGGCGACGAACTTCGTGCCGTCGGCGATCACGACCTCGGCGCGCGGATCATCGAACGCGCCCTTGGAGATGAAATCCAGATATTGCCGCGACAGTTCAATCACGCCCTGGTCGATCTCGCAGAGTACGGCGCGCTCCACGCTCGGGTGCCGCAGAACCTCGCGCAGCACGCCGCCGTCGCCCCCGCCGATGATCAGCACGCGCTTTGGCGCCGGCTGCGCCATCAGCGGCACATGCGCCATCATCTCGTGATAGACGAACTCGTCCGCCTCGGTGAGTTGCACGACGCCGTCGAGCATCATCACGCGGCCGAAGGTGCCGTTCTCGAAAATGATCAGGTGCTGGTGCTGCGTCTGAACCTCGTACAGCACGTGATCAGTGCGGAAATGGAACTGGAAATGCTCGTGGAGCGTTTCGGGAATCCAGCGGATCATGGCAGTCTCCGGCGCGTCAGGAGGCGTGGTAAAGCAAAAAAGGCCGCGACCATTCGGCTGGCCGCGGCCCGAAAGGTATTCTCTTTCGGAAGCGGTGTGCGTGCTCAGGCGGCTTCGGCCACCTTCCAAACGCCGCGGCCGCGCAGATGCTCGGTCACCACGACTTCTTCCGGCTCGAAAGCATCACGCAAAACCGGAATCGCGGCATGTGGATCGGCGTCGCCGCACATGAAGATATCCAGCGCAGCATAGCCGTATTCGGGCCAGCTATGGATACTGATGTGCGACTCAGCAAGAACAGCCACACCGGTCACGCCGCCGTTCGGCGTGAAATGATGCATGTTCATGTGCAGCAGGGTCGCGCCCGCCTTTTCCACGCATCGTCGGAAGGTGTCTTCCACATGCGCAACATCATCGATGTGCTTGGCATTCATCAAATCAATGATGAGATGCGTTCCCGCGAAGCGAACACCATCGCGCTCGCAGAAATAGTCCTTCCGGTCGTCCGCTTCCGTCTGAGCGGCACGAGCGAGTGATTTTTCTTCCGTTTGGGCGGTGCTTGAACCAGGATCCAAGTCCATCCCCAATTGGAAGAGGGCGTCATCGTAAGCCATATGGCGTCCTCCCCAACCAGTAGATGACCGAACACACTGTGTGAACGAGGCGGGGTTCTGCCTCGCCCACACGCGACTTTCAAGAAAAAAATTGTCGAAGGCCAAGCATTTTCAGCCCCCACGCTCAGATTCCCGGCGGCACGGGACAATTTGCCACGCTACGGGTCTGTGCGGCCTCTCCGGCCGTGTCTCAACCGTGCCCGGTGCGCCAGCCTTCATGGGCGCTGTTGCGATATTGAAGCCCGATCAGCAGCCCCTTGCTCGGGCGCAGAAGCGCCACCGGGATGATGACCGCGAGCGGCAGCCAGACCGCCGCATGCACCCAGTAGGCCGGCTGGTACGCCAGTTCCAGCCACCCGTCGCCGCCGCAGACGAGAGCTCCGGCAACAAACGAGACGAACACCGCCGGTCCGTCGCCCGAGTCGGCGAAATGGTAGCTCAAGCCGCAGGCATCGCAGCGCCGTGCTGGCTCGAGAAAGCGGGCGAACAATCGTCCGTTCCCGCAGCGCGGGCATCGCCCCGACGCGGCGTTCAGAGCTGGGCGTTCTCGCGCCATGACGCCTCCCGCAAACGGCCAGACCAGTGACCGGGTCGATTGATGCGTGCATGGAGCCGCTGGTTGATCGAGCGCGCGCCGTGTCCGGGAAACGCGCACTCTCTTCGCCCGCCACGCTTCAGTGCGCGCCCGGCGTGCCCGCGCCCCAGACGTAGATGCTGGCGAACAGGAACAGCCAGACAACGTCGACAAAGTGCCAGTACCACGCCGCCGCCTCGAAGCCGAAATGCTTCTCCGTCGTGAATTGGCCCATCAGGGCGCGCAACAGGCAGACCGCGAGGAACAACGTGCCGACGATGACATGCACGCCGTGGAAACCGGTCGCCATGAAGAACACCGAGCCATAAATGTGGCCTGAGAATTCAAAGGCCGCGTGCATGTATTCGTAAGCCTGGAGCGCAGTGAATGAAACCCCCAGAATAATCGTCAGCACGAGACCCCAGATAAGGCCGCGTCTGTCGTTCTGCAAGAGCGCATGGTGCGCCCAGGTTACGGTCGTGCCCGACAGCAGCAGGACAAGGGTGTTGACGAGCGGCAAACCCCATGGCTCGAACGTCGAAACGAAGCGCCCGTCGCCGGTCGCTACAGGCGGCCACTGCCCGCCGGTCGCTTCCTGCCGGCCCGTCAGGCCGATCATCTGGTCGCCCGCGATGGTCTCGGCCGCGGGGAACAGCGCGGCGTCGAAATAGGCCCAGAACCATGCGACGAAGAACATCACCTCCGAGGCGATGAACAAGATCATGCCGTAGCGCAGGTGCAACTGGACGACGCGGGTGTGCTGCCCCTGCACAACGGATTCGTGCACGACGTCGCGCCACCATCCGATCATGGTCGCGAACACGCCCAGCACGCCTATGAAGAAGATCCACGGCCCTTCGACACCGAACAGCCCGCCATTGCCCGTGCGCATCCAGGCGATCGCGCCGAGCGCGAGGACAAATACCGACAGGGAGCCAACCAGCGGCCACGGACTCGGGTCAACGATATGGTAGTCGTGCTGCTTGGAGTGCGCTTGAGCCATGGCGTGTCGTGGTCCTCTTGTCGTCTGCCGGGCGTGCGCTGCCGTGCTCAGCCCATGAATGCTCTATCGGTCTGCCTGTGCGGCTGCAAGTTTTTGGCCAGCGCGCGTTTCGGCCGCGCCGGTCTGCGTCTCGCCCTTCATCGGGAAAAACGTGTAGGACAGCGTGATCTCGGTGATATCGCGCGCGTCGGGATCGTCCATGATCGCGGGGTCGACGAAAAAGCTCACCGGCATATCGACACGCTGGCCGGCCTCCAGCCGCTGCTCGGTGAAGCAGAAGCACTGCACCTTGGCGAAGTACGACCCGGCCGCTTCGGGGGTGACGTTATAGGTCGCTGTGCCCGACAGCGGCGCGGCGCTCGTGTTCTTGGCCTCGTACACGGCAAGGCGGGACTCACCGATCTTCACCTTCATGCGGGTCTGAACGGGCTTGAAACGCCAGTCCAGCTTTGGCGAGGTGTTGGAGTCGAAGCGGATGGTGATTTCGCGATCGAGCACCTCGGTGGAGTCGGCCTGCGCAATCTGCGTTGTCCCGCCATAGCCGGTGACGCGGCAGAACAGGTCGTAGAGCGGCACTGCGGCGAACGCCAGGCCGGTCATCCCCATGACCAGCAACACGAGGGGCGCAACGGTGCGGCGCATCGCGCGCGCATCATCGGCCCGGCGGCGTGAGGCTGCGCTTTCCCCGCTCTCGGGAGCATTTTTTTCGTCGGGCATGACGTGCCTAACCCCTCGGTCTCACAGCGGACGATTGGTGACCATCGGGCCCAACCGCACCAGCGTAACAATGAAGAACAGAAGCGCCAAGATCGCCAGGGACCAGCCAAGCGCAAGGGAGCGCTGGCGCTGGCGCTTGCGGCGTATGCGGTCTTCCTCTTTGATCTGGGCGTCATGGTGCGAAGCGCTCCCAGCCTCGAGGTGGTCTGTCTGCGTTTGCGACATGATAACAGGTCCTTAAATCAGCCATCTCGCAAGATGGTCGAGCACCAGCGCGCCGAACACGCCGAAAAGATAGAGGATCGAGAACTTGAACAGCCGCCGCGCCGCGCGATCCGCCGCTGCGCCCTCTCGCCACCGCCACGTCTCGACCGCGAGCGCCAGCAGGATCGCCCCCAGCGCCCCGGCGACGATCGCATAGCCCAATGACGCGAAGCCCAACAGCGTGGGCGCAACGCTGAGCGGCGCAAGCAACACGCTGTAAACGAGGATCTGCAAGCGCGTTGCGTCACCGCCCGCCACAACGGGGAGCATCGGCACGCCGGCGCGCTGATAATCCTGGCTGCGCACCAGCGCCAGCGCCCAGAAATGCGGCGGCGTCCAGAAGAAAATGATGGCGAACAACACCGCGCTCTCAAGCGACACACCGCCCGTAACCGCGGCCCAGCCGATCATCGGCGGAAATGCCCCGGCTGCGCCGCCGATCACGATGTTCTGCGGCGTCCGGCGCTTGAGCCACATGGTATACACGACGAGGTAGAACAGGATCGTCAGCGCCAGCAAGCCGCCGGCCACCCAGTTGACCATCGTGCCCAGGCACAACACCGAGCCCGACGCCAGCACGATCCCCAGCGTCAGGGTCTCGTCGCGTGACACGCGCCCGCGCGGCAGTGGGCGTTTCGCCGTGCGCTGCATGACCGCGTCGATGTCGGAATCGTACCACATGTTGAGCGCGCCAGCCGCGCCCGCGCCCACCGCAATCGCAAGCAGGGCCGCCACGGCGATCACGGGGTGGATCGTCCCCGGCGCCGCGATCATGCCGGCGAGAGCCGTGAAAATCGACAGCGACATGACCCGCGGCTTAAGCAGGAGCCAGTAATCGCGCAGCTCCCCGGTGTCACCGGCACGACGTCTCAGGCCTGCGCCGCGCGGGTTGCGTGGCGCGGTCTCGCTGAGAACCTCATCCGGGGTCAGGTCGTAAGCCATGCTCTGGTCGGTCATCGCTGGTCATGTGCCCATGTCATGGTGGGGCCGGCCTTCGTCGCCCGCCCCAACCTGGATCAGGCATGCGCGCACTACTTGACGCGCGGCAGGGTTTCAAACTGGTGGAACGGCGGTGGCGAGGACAGCGTCCACTCCAGCGTCGTCGCGCCTTCGCCCCACGGGTTATCAGCAGCGTGGCGGCCCCGCGCAAAGGCGTGGAGCACGCCGATCAGGAACACGATCGCAGCCGCCGCCGAGATGTATGAGCCGATCGAGGAGACGTAGTTCCACCCGGCGAAAGCGTCGGGATAATCGACGTAGCGGCGCGGCATCCCCTGCAGCCCGAGGAAGTGCTGCGGAAAGAACAGCACGTTCACGCCGACGAAGGTCATCCAGAAATGCACCTTGCCGATCATCTCGGAGTAATTGTAGCCGGTCATTTTCGGGAACCAGTAGTACCAGGCGGCGAAGATGCCAAACATCGCGCCCATCGACAGGACGTAGTGGAAGTGCGCCACCACGTAGTAGGTGTCGTGCAGCTGCCGGTCGATACCCGAATTGGCGAGCACCACGCCCGTCACGCCGCCGACGACAAACACGAAGATGAACCCGACCGCCCAGAGCATCGGCGTGCGAAACTCGATCGAACCGCCCCACATAGTGGCGATCCACGAGAACACCTTGATGCCGGTGGGGACCGCGATGACCATCGTCGCGAAGATGAAGTAGGCCTGCGTATCAACGCTCAGGCCGGCGGTGTACATGTGGTGCGCCCACACGATGAAGCCGACGACGCCGATCGCCACCATCGCGTAGGCCATCCCCAGATAACCGAAGATCGGCTTGCGCGAGAAGGTCGAGATGATGTGGCTGATGATCCCGAAGGCCGGCAGGATCATGATGTAGACTTCCGGGTGCCCGAAGAACCAGAACAGATGCTGATACAGCACCGGGTCGCCGCCGCCGGCCGGATCGAAGAATGTCGTTGCGAAGTTACGGTCGGTCAGCAGCATGGTGATCGCGCCAGCGAACACCGGCAGCGACAGCAGCAACAGGAAGGCCGTCACCAGCATGGACCACGCGAACAGCGGCATCTTGTGCAGCGTCATGCCCGGCGCACGCATGTTGAAGATCGTCGTGATGAAGTTGATCGCGCCGAGGATGGACGAGATGCCCGCGACATGTAGCGACAGGATGATCAGGTCCATCGCGGGACCGGGGTTGCCCGAGGTCGACAATGGCGGATAGGCCGTCCAGCCGCCGCCAAACCCAAGGCCGCCCGGTGGTCCTTCAACGAACAGTGACAGCAGCAGCAGCGTGAACGAGAACGGCAGCAGCCAGAACGAGATGTTGTTCATGCGCGGGAAGGCCATGTCCGGCGCGCCGATCATGATCGGGACAAACCAGTTGCCGAAGCCGCCGATCAGGGCGGGCATCACCATGAAGAAGATCATGATGAGGCCGTGAGCGGACACGAACACATTGTACGTGTGGGGATTTGCAAAAATCTGCATCCCCGGCTCCTGCAGCTCCATCCGCATGGCCACGGACAACGCACCGCCGATAAAACCGGCAATGATCGCGAAGATCAGATAGAGCGTGCCGATATCCTTGTGGTTGGTCGAAAAGAGCCAACGGCGAACGAAGCCGGTCCTCTCTTCCTGGTGCGCAGTGGCGTCGATGCTGGTCATGTCCCTGGCTGTCCCTTGTTATTCGCCGTTGCGTTCGCCGGTATCACTCGTTGGCTGATGCAAGCTGTGTATCGACTGCCGACGTCATCGGTTCACCGGTCGCTAGCAGCATATCTTCGAGACGGCCCTTCTCGGCATACTCGGCCTGCGCCTGGGTGAGCCATTCGTCGTACTGTTCCTGCGTCACGACGCGCACGGCAATGGGCATGTAAGCATGGCGTGTCCCGCACAGCTCCGAGCACTGCCCGTAGAACGTGCCGGTTTTCGTCGCCTCGAACCAGGTGCGGTTCACGCGGCCCGGAATGGCGTCGATTTTCGAGCCGAACGCCGGCACCGTCCAGTTGTGCATCACGTCCGCGGCCGTGACCAGGACCTGCACTGTCTTGCCGACTGGCACCACCACGTCGGCGTCAACGGCCAGCAGCCTCGGCTGCCCCGGCTTCAGGTCCGCTTCCTCGACCATGAACGAGCCGAACGAGAAACCTTCTTCGGGATACTCGTAACTCCAGTACCACTGATACCCCGTCGCCTTGATGGTCACGTCAGGCTGCGGATAACTGTGCTGGGCATAAAGAAGCCGGAACGACGGGATCGCGATCACCAGCAGAATGAGGATCGGCACCACCGTCCAGGCGACCTCCAGCATCGTGTTATGATGGAACTTGGCCGGCTCAGGGTTGGCGCGCCGGTTGTACCGGAAGACGGCCCAGATCAGCAGCGCGGTTACAAACACGGTGATCGCCGTGATGATGACGAGCAGCAGATTATGGAAATCGATCATCTGCTCCATGATCGGCGAGGCCGCCTCCTGGAGGTTGAGGCCCCATGGTTCCGGCTGACCGGCCAGCGCCGGCCGCGCGGCCAGGAGTGCCGCGAACGTCGCCAGCGCGCCGGGTAGCCTGAGATGCTTCAGCGTTGCCATGAAACCCGCATCTGTAGTCATTTTCATCCAGCTCCGGTTGCCGTTCGCTGCCGTGACACCCGCTTCTCTATGCGATGAGGGGTACAGCGGACCATGTATATGGGGTCAGATAGCGCTTGAGACCCTTGTCCGGCAACTATTCAGATTATCGCACCCCCGCCAAATCCGCTTAGGACCCCGTCCCCGGCCCATATGCGGCATAACCACGCACGTGTCGCGCTTTCGCATGTTGCCAGCGTCCTATTTCAGCCGCAATGACACCGCACCAGCAGCCCGGCGGTTGGATGCTTGACCCGGTCCAAGCCTTGTGGTCCACCTCCGCCCTACAGCGACGATCTCACTCTCAAGGCGCAATGGTCAGTTCCTTTTCCAAACTCGGCAGGCGCAGCACGGTTTCCGCGTTCGCGGTCGCGATTGGTGTCAGCGTGCTTGTCTTCGGCACGGGGCCGCAGCCGGCCCACGCCCAATTTGCGCAGAGCGAGTTAAAAAGCAGCGTGGGCGCGTGGCAACTCCGCTGCGGCCGCCCACCCGGCGCACGTACCGAGAAGTGCGCCCTCGTCCAGAGCGTGACGGCCGAGGACCGGAAGAATGTCTCGCTTACAATCATATTCCTGCGGTCGTTCAGCGGCGACAAGAGACTGCTGCGCGTCATCGCGCCGCTTGGCGTGTTGTTGCCGACGGGGCTGGGCCTCAAGATCGACGGCGAGGACGTCGGACACGCGCCATTCCTGAAATGTGGACAAGTCGGTTGTGTCGCCGAGGTCGTTGCCGATGACACGCTGATCGAGAAAATGAAGTCCGGCGAGAACGCCATCTTCATCATTTTCCAGACCCCGGAGGAAGGCATCGGCGTGCCTATCAATCTGGCGGGTTTCAGCGACGGCTTGACGCAACTGAACTAGCGCTCCCGGCCCGGCGGGTTGTATCGTTCTGACGCTGGACGTACTGTGAGGGTACCGAGGCGCGCAGCCGGTCGATATCGGCGCGGTGCCCGCCAGCGACCGCGCCATGCGTCGCCAGCAATCAGATATCAGTGAGGAGCGCGCACATGACCGTCAGCGATTTCAAGCCCGATGTTAACGCGAATGAGTCCGCGCAAACGGACTTTTTCGGCAAGTCCATCGCCGAGAGCGATCCGGAAATCGCTGAAGCCGTTTCGCTCGAACTGAAGCGCCAGCGCG
>CAYFVF010000017.1:15069-17429 GCA_964346335.1 uncultured Hyphomicrobiaceae bacterium | reverse complement strand
GGCCGGTCGGGCGACTTCATCACCGCGCCGGAGATCAGCCAGGTGTTCGGCGAGCTATTGGGCCTGTGGGGGGCGTCGGTCTGGCAGGCAATGAGCGCCCCGGACCGGATTGCGCTGGTCGAGTTGGGGCCGGGGCGCGGCACGCTGGCGGCAGATGCGCTGCGCGCGGCGCAGGCGTTGCCGGAATTTCGCGCGGCCCTGCAACTGCATCTGGTCGAGATGTCTCCGGTTCTGCGCGCTGAGCAAGCACAGACGTTGGATGGCGAAGCGCCGGAATGGCATGAGACGATCGGGACGGTACCGGATGGACCGGCGATCATCCTGGCGAACGAGTTTCTCGATGCGCTGCCGGTGCGCCAGATCGTGTGGCGGGCCGGCGCGTGGCGTGAGCGTTGCGTCGGGCATGACGCCGCGCAGGGGTTTTACTTCACGGAAGGCGATGTCGCAGTGCTGAGCGCGGGCGAGAGCGATCTCCTGCCGGAAACCCCGCTGGAAGGCGACATCGCTGAGTTGCGCCCCGGCGCGGCTTCGGTCGTCGGAGAAATCGCCCGGCGCAGCACGCATGGCCCGCAAGCCGCGCTATTCGTGGATTATGGCCACGGCGAAGCCCCGCGTGGCGACACGCTGCAAGCCGTCTCCGGCCATAGCTACGCCGGTGTGTTCGAAGCGCCCGGCGCCCACGACCTGACTGCGCATGTCGATTTCCGCGCACTGGCCCGACACGCGCGGGCAGCACGTCTTGAGGCCTTCGGCCCGATCGCACAAGGGCGCTTTCTCCTGCAACTCGGGCTGGAAGCGCGCTACCAGAGCTTGATGCGCGCCGCGACACCCGAGCAGCGCGACAGCATCACCTCGGGCGTGCGCCGGCTCGCCGACCCCACCCAGATGGGCGAACTGTTCAAGGTCATGGCCGTTGCTACCGGACTGGACGATGCGCCCCCGCCGTTTGGAGACCACGAATGATCGAAGCAGAGCCTCTGAAAGCCGTGCCAGGCATACGCCATGGCTTCTTCTCGCGCGAAGGCGGCGTCTCCGGCGGCATCTACGCCACGCGCAACTGCGGGCTCGGCTCGGACGACGACCGCGCGGCGGTGCTGGAGAACCGCGCACGTTCGGCGGCTGACCTTGGCGTTGCGCCCGAGCGGCTCATCACGCCGCGACAGGCGCACACGGATTGCTGCGTTGCTGCCGACACGCCGTGGACGCCGGATGAACCGCCTGAAGCAGATGCCGTCGTGACGCGAACGCGCGGGCTGGCGGTCGGCGTTCTGGCGGCGGATTGCGCGCCGGTTCTGTTCGCGGATGCTCAGGCGGGCGTGGTTGGCGCGGCGCACGCGGGATGGCGCGGCGCACTCGGCGGCATCCTGGACTCCACCATCGCCGAGATGACGGCGCTCGGCGCAGCGCCCGAGACGATCCAAGCCGTGGTTGGCCCGACGATATCGCGCGATGTCTACGAGGTCGGCGATGAGTTCAAGGACGCCTTTCTGGCGCAAGCGCCCGACAACGAAACGCTGTTCCACACGCCGCCCGGCGGCGAGCGCCCGCACTTCGATTTGCCGGGATATGTCTGCGCCCGCCTCACCGCGGCCGGGCTGCGCCACGTGACCGACCTGGGCCTCTGCACGCTCCAAAACGAATCACTTTTCTTCAGCTACCGGCGCTCGCAGAAGCGTCAAGAGCCGGACTATGGCCGCCAAATTTCCGCCATCCTTATTTTATGATGTGGAAAACCTAGGGGGAGTATGCAGTTTCGACGCTAGATTTGTTGATCCGTGCGCCGAACACCATGGGCACATATAGACGCAAACCTTGATAGCGTTTAACGATTAGGCACATGTCGTTTCGTAGACAGTGCGCGTTTCGTATTCGTGGGCGTTGCTCCAAAACGAAGCTATCAAGGGAAAAGGAGTGCATCACGTGACGCGCGTGACCGTTACAACGGCACTTTCCGCAGGGATGCGCGCCGTGCCGATCCTCTTCGCAGCTTCGCTGGCACTTGTTGCTGCTGGCTGCTCTACATCCGACCAGTCGGCCCAAGCGCCAAGCGAACTCGCGCCCGCGCAGACCGCCAAGAAGACCGCCTCTGTCTCGCTGGCCCCCGTGGCCGCGCCGGGCAGCGTGTCTGGCAAGATGGGCCAGATGCTCGCGAGCGCCGCGCAGGACAAACAAATCCCCGTCAAGGACGATGGCGCGGAATATACCGTGCGCGGTTATCTCGTCGCCTCACCGGAATCCGAGGGGACCAAGGTGTCCTACATCTGGGACGTGACGGATAAGAGCGGCAAGCGCGCCCACCGCTTCTCCGGCGAGGAGATGGTTGGAAAGCGCGTCAGCGGCGACCCCTGGGCCGCGGTTGA
>CAYFVF010000017.1:0-14969 GCA_964346335.1 uncultured Hyphomicrobiaceae bacterium | reverse complement strand
CCGGCGAGGAGATGGTTGGAAAGCGCGTCAGCGGCGACCCCTGGGCCGCGGTTGACGACAAGGCCATGCGCAAGATTGCGCTGACCACGGCAGACAAGCTGCAACAGTGGCTGCCGAAGAAAGAGGTGCCCGCACCGCAGGTCGCGACTACTGGCAGCGTAAGCGCGGCGTCTGCCACCGGCGAGCCTACGCGCCAGGCGTCTCTGAACAACGCTTCGGCAACACAATCGGAGCTTCTCGTGGTCGTTCCCGAAGTGACAGGCGCGCCAGGCGACGGGAACTCGGCTCTTCCAGCCGCAATGCGAAAACAGCTCCAGTCCCGCGGCGTGAAGCTGATCGACGAGAAAAAGCCAAACGCCTACACGGTTCGCGGCACGGTCGAACTGGGACAAGAAGAGGACGGCAAGCAGCCCATCACCATTCGCTGGCTCGTTCTCGATCCCGACGGCAATACGCTCAAGAGCGCCGTAGTGCAGCGCAACCAAATCGAAGCAGGCTCGCTCAACGGATCATGGGGCCGCGTCGCCGATGTGGCGGCAGGCGAAGCCGCCAAGGCGGTCGCCAAGATCCTGCCTGATCCGACCAGCTAGGCGAAGTTGCCGCGCATCCTCTGCGGCCTTCGCACACCCCTTGCGTATCGTGGAACGCCCGCCATGCTCGGGTGCCAGCTTTACATTGACGGGTCCGGCTGATAGAAGCCAGAGGCTGATGTTGACGGGTCACCAGTTCTGGTGCGGTCGCCTTCCGGAGTTGCACCCAGATGAAACTTGTTTCGGGCAACAGTAACCGGCCCCTGTCCGCCGCGATCGCCGCCTACCTGAACACGCCGCTCACCCAGTGCTCGGTAAAGCGCTTCGCCGACATGGAGATCTATGTCGAGATCGAGGAAAACGTGCGCGGCGAAGACACCTTCGTGATCCAGTCAACGTCATTCCCGGCGAATGACAACCTGATGGAGCTGATGATCCTCATCGACGCGCTGCGCCGCGCGTCCGCGAGCCGCATCACGGCCGTCATCCCGTATTACGGCTATGCCCGGCAGGACCGGAAGGTTACACCGCGCACGCCGATTTCGGCCAAGCTGGTTGCCAACATGATCGTCAACGCCGGGGCCGACCGGGTGCTCACGCTCGATCTTCATGCCGGCCAGATCCAGGGCTTCTTCGACATCCCGACCGACAACCTGTTCGCCGCGCCGGTGATGGTGCGCGACATCCTTCAGCGGTTTAACGGCACCGACATCACTGTCGTCTCGCCAGACGTCGGCGGCGTGGTCCGCGCCCGCGGCCTCGCGAAGCGCATCGACGCGCCGCTGGCGATTATCGACAAGCGCCGGGACCGCCCGGGTGACAGCGAAGTGATGAACGTGATCGGCGATGTCAAAGGCCGCACCTGCATCGTCGTCGACGACATCGTGGACAGCGGGGGAACGCTGTGCAACGGCGCGGCGGCGCTGCTGGAGAAAGGCGCGAACGACGTTTATGCCTACATCACCCACGGCGTGCTCGCGGGCGGCGCGGTCGCGCGCATCACGGCGTCATGCCTGCGCAAGCTCGTGATCACGGACTCGATCCTGCCGACCGAAGCCGTGCGCGTAGCCGATAACATCGAGGTGCTGTCCATTGCCCCGCTGATCGGGGAGGCCATCGCCCGCACCGCCAACGAAGAGTCGGTGTCCAGCCTGTTCGATTGATGATGACCCGGCGGTAAAGCGCAGCATGACAGCCGAAGACATTATCGCGGCGCTGGACCTTGAGCCGCATCCCGAAGGCGGCCACTTCCGCGAAACGTTCCGCGATAGCCACGGCAATGCCGCGCGCGCGCGCTCCACGGCGATCTATTATCTGTTGCGCGCTGGCGAAGTCTCGCATTGGCATCGCGTTGATGCCGCTGAAGTGTGGCACTGGTACGTGGGCGATCCGCTGGGACTGTCGATGTCCGCCGATGGCGCTTCGCGGTCCACTCATATCCTCGGAAACCGCATCGATGCGGGCGAACGGCCGCAAATCGTCGTCCCGGCAAACGCCTGGCAATCGGCGCGCAGTCTCGGAGACTGGACCCTGGTGGGCTGCACGGTGGCGCCGGGTTTCGAGTTCGCCGGCTTCGAGCTTGCGCCCGAGGGCTGGAGCCCCGGCAACACATGAGCATTCCTCCAGACACCCGAAGGAACCGCGCCAAGGCGGAAAGCGTATTGCACTCATCAACGACATCATGAACCGGCTGAGAGATGCGCGGGAAAAAAGTGCTCTGGATCATTAGCGGGGGCGTTCTGGCGGTCATTGTGGTCGCCATTGGCGCATGGGTTTACGTGACGCAAAACGTCGAAACACCGGATTATCAGACCGTCGCGGAAGATGGCGCGATCGAAATCCGCGATTACCCGGAATTGGTCGTGGCACAAGTCCGCCGCTCCGGCGAGCGTGGAAAGGCGATCCGCGACGCGTTCAACCCGCTGGCTGACTACATCTTCGCGCGGGATCGCGGCGGTGAGGGCATCGCCATGACCTCGCCTGTCACCCAGCAACCCGATGAGAAGATCGCCATGACCGCGCCGGTGACGCAGACGCCGGAGAGCGGCGAGTGGGTGGTGCGTTTCATCATGCCGGCGAAATACAAGCGCGGAGAGTTGCCACCGCCCGGCGGCGATGATGTGACCATCGAGACTGTGCCGGCGACACGTCAAGCCGCAATACGCTTCAGCGGAAGCTGGGACACCGAGTTGTTCCGGCGCAAAACCGAAGAGCTGCGCGGCTGGCTGGAACAGCGCGGTATTAAGCCTGTCGGGTCACCAACTTACGCGTACTATAACGACCCGTTCACACCGAGCTTCCTGCGGCGAAACGAGGTGCTGATCGAAATCCCGCTGGACGCGTCTTGATCCTGCTCTCGCGGCTCGGCATCCGCTATGCCGCTGACGAGATTGGCGCAGGAAAGCCGCTCGGCCGGCAAACCCGGTTTTCGGATTTCCGCTCGTCGGTTGGCGGGCGGTCATCAGCGCGATCGGCTGGCCATGACCGGGCGGGGTTCAGCGAACTGACCAAGTCCATCAGCGCGTTATCAACGTCCAGCAGCCACGGGCCGAAGCCCTCGCCTATCGCGTTCAGGTCGATACGTTTCGTCATGCGCGCGCTTCGCCGGCCCGCCAACAGGGCGGCGGATCGGCTCTCCGGCTTTCGGTCGATCAGCCCGGCGACATCTCCGCGAAGCTGACCCCGATTTTCCTCGCGCTTGCCATTTTGCTCGTCATAGGCCTCGCTAGCAGCCTCGGCCGCCGCCGCGCCCTTTTCAAGTGTCGCCTCGTTGAGCAGCACCAACAGCGGAGTGAGCCCCTCGGTATCGACGAGTTTATAGATCTCCACGTCGCGCTTGGCCGCATCGCTCCATCCGGCGATGTCGAGCGCCCGCTCCGCTTTTGACAGCAGGCCGTGATTGCGCATCGGCTTCGGCAGGTCTTCGGGCGATCTCGCGGCGAGGTCCTCGCGGGTCTCGCGGCGGCGGTCGCGGTAAAGGCTAAGGTCGCTGAAGCTGTCACGCTCTTCCTCGCGCCCAAACTTCTCCAACTCATCCTTGGTTAGCGCAGATACGAGGTTCAGATCGTCCAGCACCCCGGCAAGCTGGTTCATGGCCAGCGCGCGCAGTTCTTCGTTGCGGTCGTCCTGGCAGCTATACAGGTTCGGGATGACGAAATAGGACGTATCGCGGTGATGGACGAGGTGCCGGCGCACCCACTCCAGATCGGCGTCGGGCGCCCGGTCAATCGCCGTGCTCAGCGCGGCGCTGAGTTGCCGCACCACGGTCGTCGTCGGCATGTGCAGGCGGGCCTGGCTGGCCGCGAGGGCGTCGCGCCGGGTCGGGCCGGTCGCGGGCGGATTGAGCACCATCAGCGCGAGCAGGCCCAGATCGACGCCAATGGCCGCGAGCAGCGCAATCAGGTCGCGTCCGGTGATGCCGCCTCCGGGCTGAGGGTCAGTGGTGCCGCCTGGCGGTGGCTCCAGGCCACCTCCGAGATAGTCGATCAGCCCGCCCAGAGAAGCCCCGATATTGGTCCAAAGCGTCTTGATCGCGTTGGCGACACCCGCCGGGCCTTCGGTGAACTCCGCGGTGCGCAGGTTCAAGACCACCGGCTCATCGGCCTGATCGGCCGCCTGGCGCAGGCGCTCCGCGAGGGTCGGGTCGTAGCACGAAAACCCCGGCTTGCCGGGCTCGATGGACACGACATTCGCCAACGCCCGCATCTCGCCAGCGTAGGATGCGCCCAGTTCATTGCTCCGCGCGGCGATGCTGCGCGCCCGGGCGCGGATCTCCCGCGCGCGCTCCTCGAACGCTTGCTGGCGCTCGGCAAACGTCTCGCCGGAAAGCCCCGTCGCCAGCTCACGCAATTCCGTAATGTCGGCCTGCACCGGGGTAATCCAGGATTGCGCAATGCTCTGGCGCAGCGACGCCACGGAATCGCGCACGCCTTCGCGGGCCCGGTAGAGCGGACCGCGCCCGGCTCCGGACGGACGGCCACAGCTTCCCCCGCTGGTCGCCTCACGCTCCATCTGGTTGTCGGACCACGCGACGACGCTATCGAGTTGAGCCTGCACGGCCTCGATCCGCGCAGACACCGACGTGGCGGCCGCGCGCGCATCCTCCTGCAGCGCGGCGAGGCTTGTGCGGGTCGCCTCCGCGCCAGCGATCAGGCTCCACCAGAAGCCGTAGCCAAAGCCGATCGACCAGATCAGCAGGAAAATGTAGAGCGGGAAGGTGATGAGCCGCTCGCTCCAGCGCCGCTGCGCGCCGAAGGTCTCACGCAGCGCCAGCCACATCAGGAAGGTCAGGGTGATGACAACGACCGCGATCAGCACCTCGTTCGTGACCGACAACGCGCCGATGTCGCGCGCACGGTCCGGCGCGTTTTCCGCCTGCACACCGACGATGAAATCGCTCATCCCGACCCAGGTGGCATAGCCGGAGATCACCAGAAGCAGCAGCGAGGCGATGCCGATCAGCGCATTGCGCCCGAACAGATAATCGACAACCCGCCCCCAGGCGGTGAATGCCGTTGCGCGTCCGTCGGCCATCGTGTCACTCCCCATCGCCCGATATGTGCCCGCAAGATCCCCTCAAGTCCGGAAACCCCGGCCCCGCAAGCGTTTTTGGCACAATGTTTAACGGATAGGAAGATTTTGGCGCGTCTCAGCGCGACGCCTTGATCTCGTCGTAAGCGGCGAGGGCGCGCTTGCGGGCCATGCCGTGGTCGACGATCGGCTCGGGGTAGGTCTCGCCGAGCCGCACACCGGCATCGCGCAGCACGTCGGCGGGCGCGTCCCACGGCGCGTGGATATGCTTGGCCGGCAGCTTGGCCAGTTCGGGCACCCAACGCCGGACGTACTCGCCTTTCGGGTCGAACTTCTCGCCCTGGCGCACCGGGTTGAACACGCGGAAATAGGGCGCGGCGTCCGCGCCGGAGCCGGCCGTCCACTGCCAGCCGGCGGAATTGCTTGCGAGGTCGGCGTCCACGAGCGTGTCCCAGAACCACGCTTCGCCCTCCTGCCACGGGATCAGCAAGTCCTTGATGAGGAAGGACGCCGTGATCATGCGCGCACGATTATGCATCCAGCCGATTTCGTAGAGCTGGCGCATCGCGGCATCGACAATGGGATAGCCCGTCTGTCCACGCTGCCATGCGCGAAGACCGTCTTGATCCTCCGCCCACGGGAAGTCTCGGAATTCAGGCTTCCAAGAGGTGTCGGGCAAATCAGGCCAGTGAAACAACAGGTGATAGGAGAACTCGCGCCAGACCACTTCGCTAAGGAAGGAGCGGATGCCGTCCTCGCCACATTCACCCTCATCGGCGCGGGACTGTGCGGTGTGCCAGATCTGGCGCGGGCTGATCTCGCCAAACGTCAGGTAAGGCGACATGCGCGATGTGCCGTCGATGTCCGGGCGGTCGCGCAAGGTGTCATAGTCAGCTGCGGTGTTTTCGAGGAACAACGCCAACCTCTCACGCGCACCCTGTTCGCCAGGTGTCCAGGTCGCCCGCAGGCCTCCGGACCAGTCCGGCTCGGTCGGCTCAAGGTCCCAATCCTCAAGCGTCTCGCTCTCCGGCCACGCTTCAGGCACACCGAGGGTGTCCGGCGCAGTCAGCGGCTCAGATGGGCTGCCGCGCGCGAGGATCGCCTTGTAGAATGGCGTGAAAACCTTGTAGGGGACGCCGCTGCCCGTTTTCACGTCCTCTGGCTCGAACATGATGCGCCCGCCGAAACGCTTGACGCTGATACCTTCGGCCTCCAATGCCTCGCGGGCCTCGTCCTGCGCGCGCGCAAGCTCGGGTTCGTAGGCGCGCGACCAATAGACCGCATCCGCGCCGCTCTCGCGCGCCAGCGCCGCGAGCATCTTCGCGGGCTCGCCGCGCCGCACGACCAGTCGCGAGCCGAGCGATTCGAGGTCTTGGCCCAACGCACGCAAGCTCTGCGCCAACCACCACTTGCTTGCGCCGCCCAGGGGCCAGCCGAGCGCGTCGTCACGCTGGAGGATGAACACAGGCAGCACCGGCCCCCGCCGCGCCGCCGCGCACAGCGCCGGGTGATCACGCAACCGGAGGTCGCGCGTGTACCACAGCAGCGTCAGTGTATCTGCCATCACAAGCCTCAAGTGCTATAGCCCCGCCGCCGTGAGCGGCAAAAGCGCCCCGCTGTTCCGCAATCGGGTACGCCTGTCTTGCGCGCGCCTGTCGGCATCCTATACTGACCGACAGTCGGCCAGATTACGTTTCCGGCACTGAGGGGGATCATGCCAGACAATGACCCGCTAGACGCGAACTGCGGTTCCGGTTCCACGGGCGCACCATGCGCGTGCCCACCCCATCATGAGATTTCTTGCGTTCCAATGACATGCTGATTTCCCGTTTCATGACCCCTGCGCGCTGGCTCGAACGCGAAATCCAGTGCATGCAAACCGAATTCTCGCCACCGTTTACGCTGCGCCGGCCCGAGGTTCTGGGGACGCCCTTCATCTTCAACTCGCCACACAGCGGGCGGATATACCCGGCCATTTTCGTCAAGACCTCGCAGCTCAGCCCGCAAGCCCTGCGCATGTCGGAGGACCTGTTTATCGACGACTTGTTTGCCCCCGTGGTGGACAAGGGCGCGACCCTGATGAGCGCGCGTTTTCCCCGCGCCTATCTCGACCTGAACCGCGAGCCCTACGAGCTAGACCCGGCGCTGTTCACCGAAAAGCTCCCGGATTATGCCAATTCAAATTCGCTGCGGGTGATCGGCGGGCTTGGAACCATCCCGCGCCTCGTGAACGAGAACGAGGAGATTTACGCCGCCCCGCTGCCGCTTAACGTGGGGCTGGCACGGGTGGAGCGGCTCTACCGCCCCTATCACGATGTGCTTGGCCAGGTCATAGCCGAGACCCGCGCAAACTTTGGCCGCGCCTTCCTGATCGATTGTCATTCCATGCCATCGCATCTCGGAGAAGCGCCGGGCGCACCGCCCTACGATATCGTGCTGGGGGACCGCTTCGGCGGCGCTTGCTCGCGCGACCTGGTGGACTTCGCCGCGACGACCTTCAGCATGATGGGCTACCGTGTTGGCCTGAATAAGCCCTATGCGGGAGGCCACATCACCGAGTTCTACGGCCGGCCGGCGGAGTGCATCCATGCCCTGCAAATCGAGATCAACCGCGGGCTGTACGTTTGCGAAAAAACATTTGAAATCAAGGCTGGCTTTGCCAAGCTGCAGGATGATATTGCCGCGCTCACCGAACGTTTGATCGTCCGTTTCTCGCCCGGCGCACAGGTGTTGCCCACGGCCGCGGAGTGAACCTTGAAGAAGGGCTCCGCCAGGACGCGCCCGGGAACGTCTACCAACCAACATGCGCTCAATTCGGGCACAAAGGGCGGCATTGCGGTTTGGTCACATCAGATACCGCTTTGGTATGCTATTTTTGACGATCATTGTGCCAGGCCAGATAACACGGGAGAAGAACCAGCATGGACGTGCCTGTTGAAATTGCCTTTCGCCACCTGGAAAGCTCGGAGGCGGTCGAGAACCGCATTTACGAGCACATCGAAAAGCTCAAACAGGTGTTCGACCGGCTCGTCAGTTGCCGTGTGACGGTCGAACTGATTTCCGGCCATCGCAAGGGCAAGAAGTTCCTCGTGACCGTGGAGGCGAACGTCCCCGGAAAGGCTTTTTTCGTGGGACACAGCAGCAACGACGAGTCTCATCAGCACGATGACGTCTATCTCGCCATGCGCGATGCATTCAACGCGGTGCGCCGCCAGTTGAAAGACCATGCGGAGAAGGTCCGCGCAGAAAAACGCACCAACGATGCCGGTGGGCCAGAATAACCCGGCATCTTGGGCTCTCGCCTCGCGCGTCTAGAACCGAGCGAAATTCGCGCCAGCGGGTAGGATATCCTGGCGCGCGGTGCGGTTTTGCGATACGCCTTTCGAACCACCCCGGCGGTTTGCTGGGGTGCTCGCGCATGCGGCGTAACCAGACTCACTCCTCCTCAACGCTGTTGACAGGATGCAGGCCATGGAAAGCCAAGGCGCTCCCGAAGATAGTGCCGATGCGCCAGCGCAGGATAATCTCCTCGCGCCGTCCTTCGTCAACGCTGTCGCGGAGGCGCTGGAGAGCAACGACACGGAGACCGCACGCGCGGCGACGCTCGACATGCGGGTCGCTGACCTTGCCGACCTGATCGAATTCCTGCGGCCTGATCTGCGCGTTGCGCTCATCACGGCGCTTGGCTCGGACCTCGACGCGGAGATGTTTTCCGAGCTTCAGGAGCCGATCCGTGACCAGCTCATAAAGGACATTCCAGTCGAGCAGCTCGCCGAGGTCGTCGGAGAGCTGGAAAGCGACGATGCGGTCTACTTGCTCGAAGACCTAGACGAGAGCGATCAGATCGACGTGCTGTCGCGTGTCTCGCGCACCGACCGCGCCCGACTGCGCCGCTCGCTTGACTACCCGGAGGATACCGCTGGCCGCCTCATGCAGGCGGATTTCGTCGCGGTGCCGCCATTCTGGTCGGTGGGCCAGACGATCGACTACATGCGCGAGGCGCGCGACCTGCCAGACAGCTTCTCCGAGCTTTACGTCATTGACCCGGCGTTTCACCTGATCGGAACGGTGCCGCTCAGCTTCTTGCTGCGCACCCGGCGGCCAAAGCTGATCGGTGACATCACCCACACCGATGTCTACACGTTCTCCGCGCGGCAGGACCAGGAGGAGGTCGCGCGCGATTTCGAGCGGTACAACCTGCTGTCCGCGCCCGTGGTGGACGAGGATCAACGGCTGGTCGGCATCATCACGGCGGACGACGTTGTCGAGGTTGTGCAGGAAGAGGCGGGCGAAGACATTTTCCGTCTGGCGGGCGTTGGCGATGAGGGAATCACCGAGAATTTCCGACAGATCATCAGCAGCCGTTTTACCTGGCTGTTCATCAATCTGCTGACCGCGATCCTCGCCTCGGTCGTGATCGGGCTTTTCGATGCGACGCTTCAGCAGCAGGTCGCGCTTGCCATCCTCATGCCAATCGTCGCGTCGATGGGGGGCAACGCCGGAACGCAGACCATGACTGTGGCCGTGCGTGCGCTGGCGACGAAGGATCTCACGGCGGTCAACACCCTGCGTGTCGTGGGCCGCGAACTTGCGGTGGGCTTGGTGAACGGCCTGGTGTTCGCCCTGTTGCTGGCGGCAGCCGTGCTGGTCTGGTTCGGCTCGACCGAGCTTGGGCTCATCATCGCGGCGGCGATGGTCGTCAACATGTTCTTCGCCGCGCTTTCGGGTATTCTGGTGCCGGTGGTGCTTGATAAGCTTGGGATCGACCCGGCGGTGGCGTCCAGCGTGTTCGTGACCACCGTCACGGACGTCGTTGGCTTCTTCGCCTTTCTCGGGCTGGCGAGCCTGTGGTTCCTGTGACGATCAGGACCCCGGCGCGAGCTCCCGCGTAAGCTGCTCGAACTCCTTGCGTAGGCTTTCGTTGCGGAAGATGCGCTCAAAGCCAGGCGCCTCCAGCCGGCGGATCGCCTGGAACGTCTCGCGCGAACTCTGCATCAGGGCGCGAAGCTGGAAGCTGGCCTCGACGGTGCGATAGGTGTTGTCGGCGACACGCAGATCGCGCACGGTTCGCCGGCGCGCCTCGACCAGCTGTTTGCGCTGCGCCTGCAGATAGTCCTGGTACACCTCCGCCGCCCTCTCCGCGAAATTCTGTGCCTTCAGGTTCGCATCGAGCGCGCGTTTCTGATCCGGGCGGTTCTGCTGTGCGAGCAGGCGATAGGTCTCCTGCCGGGTCCGGCGAATGTCGGTGAGGATCGCTTGCAGCTTGACGCTATACTCCGCGTCGATCTTGTCGATCAGCGCATCCTGAGCATGCAGCAGCATGGCGAACAGCGAGGCATGCATGGCGAAATAACGCCGGGCCGCCTTCGGGTTGTCCGATGCCGCATCGAGAAGTTCGCCCAGACGCTTGTCGATCTCGCTGGCCGTCTCGAAGGCGGTCACAAGCCGCAACAGATCGCCGCCCAGCACGCTGTCGAGCAGAAGATCGAGCTGTTCCCGCCCGATCTTCACGCCAGCGTCTTCCAGGGCGTTGTGAATGCCGGCCTTCTTCTCCGCGATCCTGGCGCGGTTTTCGGCAATACGCTGCTCAAGTTGCGTGATAGCCTCGCCGATGGAGCCTTGCGTTTCGGTGAATACGCCCGGCAAAAAGCCGTCTTCCGGCGCGGTGATGCGCTCCTGCTTCAACTCGGTGATCTGATCGCGCATCTTGTCGATCGAAGCGCGGTGCGCAGCGATGGCCTCCTGCATCTCCACCACGGGCGCGTCCGTGACGATCTCCAGCGCAGAGTCCAGCAGCGTGCGGACCCTCGCCTCGTTGTCCTCGCGCGTGTCGCGCCACAGCGGCGGGATCACGAAATTTTCCTGGCTCGGCAGATCGCGCGCCTTCGCGCGTTCTTCCGCAGCGTCCGCAAGAATGTCGTCGATGGCCCTCAAGAGCCGTTGCGAGCGCTGATAGGCCTCGTCACCCACACGCGGATCGGACTGCTGGGAGGCCTCGGCGTCGCCGGCCGGTTCACTGTCCTGCGCAAGAACGGCGGGCGCGCCGGACAAGCCAAGCAGCAACGCAGCGGCGATCGCCATCCCGATTTTGGCACGCGTGATCATATGAGCCTCCCGGCTGTCTGGCCCCCCGGCACCCGTTAATATAAGGCGGAAGATGGGGAATCGCGAACAAGGCGCTATTCCGGCAGAGCATCCAATATGCTGCGCACGAGAACCGCATGGTCGAACGGGCCTTGAATGCGGGTGAGACCCAGCCGCACGATCACCGTTTCGCGCGAGGGGATGATGGCAACCATCTGCCCATCGTGGCCAAGGAAGTAGAAGTCGTCTTCCGGGATGGCGCGCGCGGCCTCGCGGTCATTCCAGCTTGGCGGTGCAAGCCAGACATGCGCGCCGAAACCGGCATTTCCGGACGACGGCTCCAGTGTGTACTCCAACCAGTCACGCGAAAAGATCTGCTCGCCGAACCAGTCACCGCCGCGCTGATAGAGCAGCCCGAGCCGCGCCCAATCGCGCGCCGAGGCATAGACATATGACGAGGCGACAAGCGTGCCGGCTGCGTCCAGCTCGAAGACCGCTGTGTGCAACCCGAGCGGGGTGAACAACAACTCATGCGCCAGGTCCGCGCCGCCGCCCGCCGCGCCCTGCAAAACGGCGGAGACGATGTTCGAGGTGCCGCTTGAATAATACCAGCATGTGCCTGGCGGGCACGCCAACGGTTTGTCGGCAGCGAACCCGGCCTTGTCGCCGCGCGCAAACAACATGACGCGGACATCGCTGAGCATCCCGTCATAGCTCTCGTCGAATTCCAGGCCGCTGCTCATCCGCAGCAGGTTGTCGAGGCTGATCTCCGCGCGCGGATCGTCCTCGGCCTGCCACTGCGTGACGGCGGCGGGCCGCTCCACGCCGATCTCTCCGCGCGCGGCGAGCGCCCCGGCGAGCGCATTGGTCACGCTCTTGGCCATCGACCAGCCGAGTTGCGGCGTCTCAGCGGTGAACCCGTCCGCATATCGCTCCGCGACCAGCCGGCCGCGATGCACCACGGCAATAGCGCGCGTGCGCTTGGCCCGCTGCGGATCGGTTTCGGCGAACGCATCATCGAGTGCGGCGTCGAGCGCGGCCTGTGCGTCATCCTGAAGTGTGTCCGGCACGGCGCGCGCTCCTTCCGGCCAGGGCGCATCAGCGGGGGGCGCGGCTATCGGCGCGATCGCCGGCGGGTCCACGCGATCATCACCCAGTTCAAGGTGGCACCCATAGCCGTCGAGATATCGTGCGCGCTGCGCCGCGAACCCGCCAAGGGCCGAGACCGCAACGCTTCCGTCTTCCTCACTGATGTCGCTGGTGTATAGCTGCAAGGCCTCGCTCTGGTCCGCCAGCACGTCCTCGGCGATGACCGCATCGGCCGGCCGCTGCGACACGAACACGCCTGAGCACAACATCTTGGCGTAATAGCCCGCGCCGACCATCAGCACCTGCTGAAGCTTCGTCCCGCCAAGTACCGCGCCGGCGGCCAGGACGACAACCGCGCCAACTGTCAGAATTCGTTTCACCTGCCCACCCCTGTTGTCATTGTCGCCGCCGCGGGACAGCCTTGACGCTCACAGATCAGACCTATTCGTTGCGGCGTCGCGCGCCAAGACACGAATGCGGCAATTGCGCGCGTTGGGCAAACTTGCCGCGCAGATTGATCGAATTGCCACGCTGCGCGTCACTTTAAGGCCGCCTTAACAAAATCGGTTGGCCGCGCCTGCGTGCATCGCATAGGGTACGCAGCTGCGCGAAAGCGCCGCAGGGTCGCGGCGGCTTGCGTTTTCGGCTGGGGGAAAAGGGGTATGTCAGCGGGTATTCGCGCGACAGTTTTCGTGATCTTTGCCATTCTGGGGCTGTCGTTCCTCGCGGTGCTCGGCGCTTTGATCTACGAGTTTCGCGACACGGAATGGCGCGACATCGCGACGATCTACGGCCAGCTCTTCCTGTTCTTCCCGACATTCGGCATTCTCGCGCTGTGCGCGTTCTTTTTCCCCGCCTGCGTCTTCCTCGACATGTACTGGCGGCATGTCACGCTGGGGCGCGCGCGTATCCTCGTCGGGGGCGCCGCGCTGGTAGTCGGGTCGTTCTTCCTCGCCCAGCTGTTGCTACAGGGCGTGCCCGCGGTCTGGCAGGTCAAGCCCGAAGTGTTGAAAGCCGAACGCGGAAACCCGGCGGGGTGCACGCAGGACCAGTCCTGTATGCGCCAGCCGGTCTTGCAGGCGATGGCGCAGATCCGCGAGGTCAGCCAGAGCCGCGCCGGATTGGCGCCCTTCAGCCGCGATTGTTCGCTGGTCGTGCCGGAGGGCGAGACGCGGTATCTGCCTGTCCCGGAGCACTTCACGGAGCAACGCTACTGTTTCGCCAGCGGGCAACTGGCCTCCGGTGAAGCCTGCTGTCAATCGCAGGCCGCGGTTCGCCAGCACATGCAGACCATGTACGACCCGGTCGCGAACCGTGCGCTCACGGGCAAAGTGCATGAATGGGTCTTGCCGTTCATCATCTTCTTCCTGCTGGTGCTGTTTGTGATCGGGCTGATGCTGGTCATCCGGCGGCGCTCGCTGGATGAATATTACGGCAAATATCTCAACCGGCTGGAGCGCGGCGTGCTCGTCGGCGCGTTCGCCATGCTGTTCTGGCCACTATCGAACCACGCCTATATCCAGTCCACCGCGGTGCTGTTCGGCGGGTCGAGCCGCAGCCTGTTCGTCACGCTCGCGCCTGCGTTCAGCCTGCTGTTCGGGCTCTGGTCGCTGATGCTCCTGTTCTTCTTCCTTCGCCGCTACAAGGCCGATATCGAGATGGTCGGCAAGATTGCCGGCGTGATCGTCAGCGGCATCGCCTTCTTGCGCTATGAAGAACTGGTTGGGTATTTCGAGCGGCTGGCTGGTTCCGGCGCGGATTCGCTCAGTCTCGGCTTTCTCGGCGCAATCCTGCTGACGGCCTTTGTGCAGCTTATCATCTGGCGCAGCTATGACCGGGAATTACGACACTGAAAACGCGATCCGTTAAGAGTGGGCCACGGTTTTCTGATAACGCGCGCGCTCGGGCAGTGACCCGGGGCTGAACCCGGTTCGCATCGAAGCAGTAAAGCTCAGCCGGTCTGCATCAATGCCGAACACGTCAGCGGCTGGCACGGCAGCACGGAGGCGTTTGGCAGCCGGCCGATTGGAGAATTGTGTTCGCCACGAGCAATCCGGTTTCGCGATGCGAGCGTTCTCATAACCATAAGACCGTAGAGGGACCGAACGAAATGCAATATCTGGCCGCTTACCTCGCCACCGCTGTGATCTTCCTGTTCATCGATTTCCTGTGGCTGGGCTATATCGCCAAGAACTTTTATTTCTCGCGGCTGGACGACCTGTTGCTCGACAAGCCGAACCTCGGCGTGGCGGCAATCTTCTACGCGGTTTACGTCATTGGCGTGGTGATTTTCGCGGTCGGCCCGGCGCTGAAATACGGCTCATGGCAGACCGCGCTGGTCTACGGGGCGCTGTTCGGCTTCTTCTGCTACGCCACCTATGACATGACAAACTTGGCGACGCTTAAGGGCTGGCCAGTGACGATCGTGGTGGTGGATATCATCTGGGGCACGGTTCTGACGGGAACATCTGCGTTGCTGGGCTATCTCATCACGCGCCAATTCTTCGGCACCTAACCCCACAGTGCATCCAAGACATTGCGGGCGGTCACATCGCTGACACGGGCGTTGGACTCGTCCGTAACCCCGGCGATGTGCGGCGTCAGGATCACGTTGTCGAGACCTGCGAAAAGTTCCGCGGTCGCGGTGTCGATCGGCTCGGTCTCGAACACGTCGAGTGCCGCTCCGCCCAACCGGCCCTCCGAAAGCGCCGCCGCGAGGGCGGCCTCATCGACGAT
>CAYFVF010000016.1:0-17478 GCA_964346335.1 uncultured Hyphomicrobiaceae bacterium | reverse complement strand
CGGTCTCGCGGATGCCTTCGAGGATTTCCGCCTTGCCCGGCCCGATGGCGATGTCCGGGTCGAGGAAGACCCGAAGCCGAAGGCCGGCTCTTTTGAGCTTGGATGCCATGCCACCAACCTCGCGCCAACTCGCAGCTTGTGCAAGCGGATTGGCGCCACTCAGGCGCTTCGCCGGGGCAAGATCCTGCATGTTGACGACCTCGCAGGCCCGCACTAGATAAAACGCGGATGCTTGGAACGGATCGACAAATACTGCGTTGTGTAAGTGTCGGACAAACATGCAGGAGGTTCGCAATGGTATGGAATCCGCTAATGCCTTCAAACCGCACGGACGACGTCAGCCGCACGCGCGAAAATGACCCGTTTGCGCCGATGCGCCGGGAGATGGACCGGGTGTTCGATGACTTTCTGCGCGGCTTCGCGACGCCCGGCGCCGCGGCGCTGCCTGAGGGCGTACTGTCACCGCGTGTCAATGTCGTCGAGAAGAATAATGGCCTCGAAGTCACGGCCGATCTTCCCGGCGTGGACCAGAAGGACATCGACCTCGACCTTAGCGAAGGGATGCTGACGCTGAAGGCCGAGCACAGGGCCGACCGCGAGGAAGGCGGCGAAAACCAGCGTTATCATGTCGTCGAGCGTGCGCAGGGCACCTTCATGCGCCGGTTCGCACTGCCCTTCGAGCCGGACACCGACAAGGTCGAGGCCAGCTTTGACAACGGCGTGCTGAAGGTCTGGGTGCCGCGCTCGCCCGAGGCCGAACGCCGGACCCGCAAGATCGAGATCAAGGGCGGCTGAGTGGACTTCCGGCGCGGCCTCGAACCGGGGCCGCGCCCGTTTTTTGCGCCGTTTGATGCACATCAAAGTCAGCGCGCGTCCCTCAAATCATCATGTTACACTTTCAGGACAACAAAAACGCCGGCCACGGGAGCGCGCCATGACGACCAAGACCATTCTTGCCTATTTGCCCTCCGAGGCATTGGCCGAGCCAGTTATTGACGGCGCTGTGGCGTTGGCGCGGGCGCGCGGAGCGCATGTTGTCGGGCTGCACCTGGAGGCGTCGTATTACCCGGCCTATGGCGAGGTCGCGATCGCGATGCCGCCCGATGTCATTGAGCAGATGCGCAAGCCGCTGCGCGAGCGCGCGAAGAAGCTGGAGGAGAGCTTCAAGGCGCGCATGGACAGTGAAGGGGTCAGTGCCGAGTGGCGCTCTGGCAGCACCGAATACAGCGCCCTGCCAGGACGGATCGTCGATGAAGCTGTCAGCGCCGACCTCGTGCTGTCCCCCCAGGTTGCCGCGGATCAGGTCGATGTGACAACGCTCGATCTGCCAGAGCGGCTGATCCTCGAAGGCGGGCGGCCCGTGCTTGTTGTGCCGCCTTCGAAAACATTGACACTGCCGCCGCGCCGGGTGCTGATCGCATGGAACAACACGCCGCAAGCCGCCCGCGCGGTCTTCGATGCGCTTGATCTCATGCGCGATGCCGACGCGATTACCGTGCTGACGCTGTCCGGCGATGCCGAGGCGCGGAAACGGGCGGGCGCCGAGGCGGAGAAGCTCGCCGCCAGTCTCTCGCGGCACGGGTTGCAAGCCAAGGTCGACGCCGTCGAAACGAGCGGGCGCACCGCAAGCGATGACATAAAGGCGCGGCTGGACGCCGACGGTGCCGATCTGCTGATCATGGGCTGTTACGGGCATTCGCGCTTGCGCGAGCTGGTGTTCGGCGGCGTCACCCGTGACATGCTTGGCAACATCACGGTTCCCACGCTGTTGTCGCACTGATCAAACCTACGGGAGGATTTTCGATGAGCCTGAAGAAAGTGCGGCTCGCGCTCGCCCGCGACCATGATTTCCCGCGCGGCAGCCGTCGCCACGGCTATGACCTCGTCGCGCCGCTGGATTCGGACAACCGGCTCGATCCTGAGCTATGGAAGAAGGAGCGCGAGCATTGCCGCGTACGCCGCTTCTGGGGCGACGAGGAGGACGAGCTCGGCCACCTGGTGCGAAAGGCCGGCGGGCACTGGGCGTTTCACTACGACATCGAGGGCGATGCGGACGACGACGAGGCAGGCTACCGCTTCAACGACGAACGGTTCGTGCCCGGCGAATATGTGTCCATCCACGAACAGGACGACACCATGCGCACTTTCCAGGTCATCACGGTGGACGAGCTCAAGTTCGACAAATAACGCGGCGGGTCAGGGCGGTATTTCGCTCTATCGAACCGGATGCGGCTCTACCGCGCCATCAGGCCCTCCAGCCGCGCGATCGCCTCGGGAGCATCCCACTCGGCAGGCCCGATCATCCGCGCCACCTCGCGGCCTTGCGCATCTATGATAAGTGTAGCGGGCAGGCCCATCACGTCGAGCGTCTGGTTCAAACGGCCGGACTGCTCAAGCAGCAGCAGCAGGTTGTCCGCCCCGATGTCCTCGAGGAATTTGCGCGGCTTGTCCAATCCCGCGCGATCGACGCTGATCGGCACGACGGCGAAATCGTCCCCGCCCAGCTTGGCCTGAAGGTTGGACAGCGCTGGCATTTCTTCCTTGCACGGCGCGCACCATGTGGCCCAGATGTTGACCAACACCGTTTTCCCGCGCCAGTCCGCGAGCGTGCGGGTCTGGCCCTCGCTGTCGATAAACTCGAAGTCTGCGATGGAGCGGGGGCTGTCGTGAACGACGAGCTTCTCAAGCCCGGCCTCCGTGGCCGCGCTCGCGCTGTCATGTCCCTGCGCTGCTGTCGTGGCCGTCTGCGCCGCGAGCTGCGGGCGCTCAGGCGGGGTCAACAGGAATTCGGCGACAGCGAAGCCTGCGATTGCCGTCAGCGCCATCGCCGCGATATAGCTGAGAAAGCCGGGGCCGCGTGTCGTATCGTTTGGGTCGGTCATGGTTGCCAGTCTTAGCCAATGAAACGAGCGTGATATGGCGAATAAAATGTGGGGCGGGCGGTTTGCAAGCGCCGCCGATGCCATCATGGGCGAGATCAACGCCTCGATCGACTTCGATAAGCGCCTCGCACGCCAGGATATTGGCGGCTCGATGGCCCATGCCGCGATGCTGGCCGAGTGCGGCATCATCACGCGCGCGGAAGCCGACCAGATCACCGCCGGTCTCGACCAGGTGCTCACGGAAATACTGGAAGGGCGCTTTGCATTCTCGCGCGAGCTTGAGGACATCCACATGAATGTCGAGGCGCGGCTGGCCGAGTTGATCGGTCCGGCGGCGGGGAAGCTGCACACCGCGCGCTCGCGCAACGACCAGGTGGCGACCGATCTGCGGCTTTATGTCCGCGACGCGATCGACGCGCTGGCCGCCGAGATCACGCGTCTGCAACACGCGCTGGCGGAAAAGGCGGATGCCCACGCCGGTGATGTCATGCCCGGTTTCACGCACTTGCAGACCGCTCAGCCCGTGACCTTGGGCCACCATCTCATGGCCTATGTCGAGATGTTCGCGCGGGATCATGCCCGGTTGATGGATGCGCGCGGGCGCGTGGGCGAGAGCCCCCTCGGGTCGGCGGCGCTGGCGGGCACGTCGTTTCCGATTGACCGGCAAGCGACGGCGCAGACGCTCGGCTTTGACCGGCCCATGGCAAATTCGCTAGATGCCGTTTCGGCACGCGATTTCGCGCTGGAGACGCTGGCGGCGGGGTCGATCCTGGCGATTCACCTGTCGCGGCTGGCCGAGGAAATCGTGCTTTGGTGCTCCGCCGAGTTCGGTTTCGCGTCGTTGTCCGATGCGTTCACGACCGGCTCGTCGATCATGCCGCAAAAGCGCAACCCCGACGCCGCCGAACTGGTGCGCGCCAAGGTCGGACGGATCGTCGGCGCGTTCCAGACGCTGGCGATGGTGATGAAGGGCCTGCCGCTGGCCTACTCCAAGGACATGCAGGAGGATAAGGAGCCGGTGTTCGCCACGCTCGATGCGCTGGCGCTGATGCTTCCCGCCATGACCGGGATGATCGCGGACCTCAAGCCGAATACCGAGCGGATGCGCGAGGCCGCCGCGCGTGGCTATTCCACTGCGACCGACCTGGCGGATTGGCTGGTGCGTGAACTCCAGATGCCGTTTCGCGATGCGCACCACGTGACGGGCAGGATCGTGCGGCTGGCGGAGGAGCGTGGGCTGGCGCTGGAGGCGGTGCCGCTTGCTGAGATGCAGGCGATCGAGCCGCGTATCACGCCGGAGGTTTTCGGCGTCTTGTCAGTGGAGAATTCGGTCGCCAGCCGGCGCAGCTTTGGAGGCACAGCGCCGGAAAATGTGCGCGCTCAGGCCCGCGCATGGTTGCAACGGCTGAGTGAACAGGCTTAATGGTGCCAAATACCGTGGGCTGCGTGCAGGCACCGCCCGGCGACGGACGAAGGGGACGAAGCCATGCGAATGAAACATCTGGCGCTTGCGGCTGTTGCGATCCTGCTGGCTGGCGGAGTTACGGCGTGCGGCAAGCGCGGGCCTCTGGAGCCGCCGCCTGAAGCCACCTCCGGCGCCAAGGCGGATCGCGCGGCTGCCGAGGACGGCAAGGTCATTGAAGAGCGCGAACAGGCCGAAGCCGACCGCCACGAGCCGTTCATCCTTGACGTGCTTCTGTAGCGCGGCCCGTCAGCGCGCGGCCAAGACGGCAACAGTCCGCGCCAGAGTTGAAGGGCCGGTCACATGCATCATTTCTCGTATCGCGACGGCACGCTGCATGCAGAGGATGTGAGCCTCACTGCGCTCGCCGGACATGTCGGCACGCCGTTTTACTGCTATTCCACGGCCACGCTTGAGCGGCATTATCGCGTGTTTGCCGAGGCCTTTTCCGGCCGTGACACGCTGATCTGCTATTCGATCAAGGCCAATCCCAACCTTTCGGTCATCAAGACGCTGGCGCGGCAGGGCGCGGGCATGGATGTCGTCTCGGAAGGGGAGTTGCGGCGGGCGCTTGCGGTGGGAGTGCCGCCCGCGCGGATCGTGTTCTCGGGCGTCGGCAAGACCCGCGCCGAAATGGCGTTCGCGCTGGATGCAGGCATTTACGGCTTCAACGTCGAATCCGAAGCCGAAGCGCGCGCGCTGTCCGAGGTCGCCTCGGGACGTGGCCTGACCGCGCGCATCGCCTTTCGCATCAACCCCGACGTGGATGCGCGCACCCACGCGAAAATTTCCACTGGCAAGGCCGAGGACAAGTTCGGCGTGCCGTGGCACGACGCCGGCGCGCTTTATGCGCTCGCCGCCGAATTGCCGGGTCTGGAACCACGCGGCGTTCATATGCACATCGGCAGCCAGATCACCGATCTTGAGCCGTTCGAGCGCGCGTTCACGCTGCTCAGCGATCTCGTGGGTGACTTGCGCGCGGCCGGGCACATGATCGACTTCGTCAACCTGGGCGGCGGCCTCGGCGTGCCTTATCGCGGGACGAATGACATTCCGCCGCACCCGAACGATTATGCGCGTGTGGTACAGCGCGCCGCTGGGGCGCTGGGCTGCCGTATCGTCTTTGAGCCGGGCCGGATGATAGCGGGCAACGCGGGCATACTCGTGTTCCGTGTGCTCTATCTCAAGCACGGCGATCAGAAGCGTTTCACGATCGTTGACGCGGGCATGAATGACCTGATCCGCCCGACGCTGTACGACGCGCATCACGACATCTGGCCTGTGGATGAAGCGCGCGCCCACGAGGCGGCGCTCGTGCAGGACATCGTCGGGCCCGTCTGCGAAACCGGGGATTTCCTCGCGCGCGAGCGCGCTTTGCCACCCTGGCGTGAGGGCGATCTAGGCGCGGTGATGACCGCTGGCGCATATGGCGCGGCGCAATCCTCGACCTACAACAGCCGCTTGCTGGTCCCCGAAGTGCTTGTCAGCGGCGGCGAATATGCCGTTGTCCGCCCGCGTCCGAGCTATGACGATATGCTGGCCGGAGAGGGGATCGCGCCGTGGCTCAGCCCACGCGAAGTGATCGGCCGCGCCTAGGCGCCGCGCTGCCCTTGCGCGGTTTTGATTTCGAGTTCACGCAATTTTGCCGTACGCTGTTGCGAAGATGATGCACATTAGTCACGCTGCCATAGCGCGTGCCATGCCCCCACAGCAACGGACCGGGCCAATTTGACTTTGACCGATCGCTCCCCCGAACGTCTCCTGCGGCGCAAGATTTCCCAGATGCGCCGCGTGATGATCCTCGAACGCCTGTGGCCGCGCGTATGGCTTCCGCTGGGTGTTGCGGGCACATTCGTGCTGGTCTCGCTGGCCGGCTTATGGCCCATGCTTGGACGCCAGGCGCATCTCGCGGTCTTGTGGGTCTTTGCCTTCGCCTTCGTGGCTTCGCTCGTGCCGCTGTTGCGGGTGCGCGCGCCCAGCCGTGACGACGCCCTGCGCCGCCTGGAACAGCGCTCGGGCGTGCCGCACCGCCCGGGGACCGCGCTGGAAGACCAACTCGCCGGAGACGCCGGGCCGGCCGCGCGCTCGCTGTGGGAGGCTTATCGCCGGCGCATGGCGGCGGTTATCGACAAGCTGAAGCCGGGAACGCCGCATCCGCGCACCGACCGTTTCGACCCGTTCGCGCTGCGCGCGCTTCTCGCGCTGCTGCTGATCGTCGCGGTCACGGCGCAGTGGGGGCAGTTGCGCACGCGCATGGCGACAGCATTCGATCTCGACGCAACGGCAAACATCGCCGCGTTGCGCCTCGATGCGTGGATCTCGCCGCCGGTTTACACCAACAAGGCGCCGGTCACGCTGGCAAGTGGTCCAGTGCGCCCCGGTGAAGCGCCGCCACGCCAGACACTGGAGGTCCCTGAAGGCAGCGAACTGACCATCCGCGTCAACAATGCCGCGCCATCCGATCTGCGCCTGTTTATCGAGGCGGACGGCAAGAGCGAGGAACTCGCGCTGGACGGGGCGGGCGGCGAGTCCGGCAGTAGCGTCGCCACGCTCAAGCATGAGCTTGCCTGGTCCCAGACCGCGACCTTGCGCCATAACGGACGCATGATCGCCGCCTGGCCTTTGAACGTGATTGCTGATGACCCGCCCGCCATCGAGTTTACCAATGCGCCCGCGCAGACGCAGCGCAAGGCGGTGCAGATCGACTACGAGGCACAGGATGATTACGGCCTCGCGTCGGCCGTCGCGTCGTTTCGCCTGTTGGACGACGAAGGCGAGGCGCGCCTGCGCGAGGGGCCCTGGCCCGCGCCGGAAATCCCGCTGCAGTTGACGAGTGGAAACAGGCAATCGGTCGAGAGCCAGGTGTTCAAGGACCTGACGGCACATCCGTGGGCCGGGCTGCCGGTGGAAGTCGTCCTGAAAGCGCGCGACGTCGCCGGACAGACCGGCTATTCCCAGCGCCAGCAATTCACCTTGCCGCAGCGCGAGTTTACCAAGCCGCTTGCGCGCGCGGTGATCGAGCAGCGGCGCGATCTCGTGGCCGACCCGCACAACGTGCGCGGTGTTCTGCGGATGCTGGACGCGCTGACCATCGCGCCGGACAAGTTTTTCGATGACACGGCGATCTATCTCGGGCTGCGCTCGGTCTACTGGCGCTTGATCAACAACACGGGCATCGAGTCGGTGAAGTCCGCCGTGGACCAGCTCTGGACGGTCGCGTTGCGCATAGAGGACGGCGATCTCTCCGGCGCGGAGGAACGCTTGCGCCAGGCGCAGGAAGCCTTGCGCGAGGCGCTGGAAAATGACGCGTCGCCGGAAGAGATCGATCGGCTGATGCAGGAATTGCGGACCGCGCTATCGGAGTTCCTGCGCGAAATGGCCGAACAGGCGCAGCGCCAAATGGGTGAAAATGGCGAGATGCCGCCGATGGACCCCAACCAGATGTTGTCCGCGCAAGACCTCGACCAGATGCTCAAGGACATCGAGGACCTGGCGAAGACCGGCTCTCGCGAGATGGCGCAGCAGATGCTGAACCAGTTGCGCAACATGCTGGAAAACCTGCGCGCCGGGCAGCCGGGGCAGGGCGACCAGGCCGCGCAGATGATGGAGATGCTGAAGAAGTTCAGCGACATCGTCCAGCAGCAGCAGCGCCTTCTTGACGAGACCTACGAGGCCCAGCGCAACGGGCAAGGCCAGTCACAGCAGGGTCAGCGCGGTGAGCAATCCGGCCAAGACCAGATGGGTCAGCGCGGCGAAGGGCAGCGTGGCCAGGGCCAGCGCGGTCAGGGGCAGCGCGGGCAGGCCCAGCGCGGGCAAGGCCAGGGCGGTCAAGGCCAAGGCGGTCAGGGCGGTCAGGGCCAGTTCGGCGAGCTTGGCAGCCAGCAGCGCGAGTTGCGCGAGGCGCTCCGACAACTAATGGAGCAGATGCGTCGATCCGGCGCGCAAACACCGGGCGAACTCGACGGCGCGGGCGAAGCGATGGGCGAAGCCGGCGAAGCGCTGGGCGAAGGCGATGGTCAGCGCGCGACCCAGCAGCAGACGCTGGCGCTCGACCGGTTGCGCCAAGGCGCGCAGAACATGGCCCAGCAAATCCTTCAGCAGCTTGGCCAGCAGCGCATGGGCGCGATGGGGCCCGGCCAGCGCGGACGCGATCCCCTTGGGCGGCCGCAGCGAAACCAGGGCATGGACACGGGCGAGAGCGTCAATATTCCCGAGGAATTCTCGGTGGAGCGTGCGCGGGAAATCCTGCGTGAGTTGCGCCGCCGGCTTGGCGATCCATCCCGCCCGTCGATCGAGCTGGAATATCTGGAGCGGCTGATCGAGCGGTTCTGACTGGCACCCTTGGCTGAGCAATCGGGCCTCGCCTGGTGAACCCACGGCGCGCGCGGTGCGTTTACACCGCGGGGAGTGGTGCCCAGGAGAAGACTCGAACTTCCACGGCCATACGGCCACTAGCACCTGAAGCTAGCGCGTCTACCAGTTCCGCCACCTGGGCATGCTCTTTGACCTATTGCGGCTGCGTTTCTTTGTCAATGACTGGCGTGGCCCGCTTCACATTGGTTGGGCAGCATTGTAAGCCTGCGCGGGCGAGGCGGCGAACGTGAGATACAGGAACAAACGGTTATGGCCGAGGCGTTGGACGATTCAAAGCTGGTGACGGTTTTCGGCGGCTCCGGTTTCCTGGGCCGTCACACCGTCTGGGCGCTGGCGCAGGAAGGTTATCGTGTGCGCGTGGCCGTGCGCCGGCCGGAACTGGCCGGTTATCTGCGCTCGTACGGGCTGGTCGGTCAAATCCACCCGATCCAGGCGAACGTGCGCGACGACGCCTCCGTGCGCCAGGCGATCGTGGGTGCGGATGCGGTGATCAACCTCGTCGGCATCCTCGCGCCGAGCGGCAAGCAGACCTTTCAGGCGGTGCAGGCCGACGGCGCCGCGCGGATCGCCCGCGTGGCGGCGGAAAACGGCATGCAGAATTTCGTCCATGTCTCCGCGATCGGCGCCGATCGCAATTCTAATGCCCGCTACGCGCGCAGCAAGGCAGAGGGTGAGGACGCGGTCTTGCAGGCTATTCCGAGCGCGGTGATCCTGCGCCCGTCGATCGTATTCGGACCCGAGGATGAATTCTTCAACCGCTTCGCCGAGATGGCGCGCTTTTCACCGGTCCTGCCGCTGATCGGGTTTGGCAAAACGAAATTTCAGCCGGTTTATGTAGGCGATGTCGCCCAGGCGGTGGTGGCCGCGATCGGGGGGCGTGCGAAACCTGGCGCCATTTATGAGCTGGGCGGGCCGCACGTGTACAGCTTCAAGGAGCTGCTCGACAAGATCGGCGAATACACCATGCGCAAGCGCGCCTACGTGCCGATCCCGTTCTGGGCTGCGACGATGCAGGCAGCACTCGTGCAGTGGTTGCCCAATGCCCCGCTCACCGTTGATCAGGTCCGCATGTTGCGCAGCGATAATGTCGTGAGCCAGCGCGCCAAGGATGAGGGGCTGGTTCTGGAGTCTCTCGGGATAACGCCGCATAGTGTCGAGGCGATCGTCCCGGATTATCTCTGGCGGTTCCGCTCCGGCGGTGAGTTCGCGACCAACGAGACGCCGTAAGTATAATGGGCCAGCCCAAGGTGGCCGTTGCCCCGCCTCCAGGACACTTCCCGCGGGTTTGCTAGCCCAAGAGTTCGTGTCCCAACATGCCGAGCATGAACCCGGCGACAGCGCCAAGCGGTGGCGCCCAGTGCCGCTCTAGCCGCGCTTGCGGCGCGATATCCTCGAAGGTGAGATAAAGGATCCCGCCCGCGGCGAACAACATGATCGCGCCGACGAACGCGTCCGCCTCGCGCAACAGGGTGTGTCCCAGCCAGGCCGCTAAAGGCCCGAACAGCACGATACCCGCAAACGCTGCCAAGACGATGTGGCCGGGCATGCGGGCGTCCCTGTTGAGTTCACGATAGGCGTTGAACCCTTCCGGCAGGTTCTGCAGCGCGATCATCAAGGCGAGCAGCACGCCCTTGGTTTGTTGTGTGGCGATGAGTGCGCCCAGCGCGACGGATTCGGGAACATAATCCAGAAGCATCGCCATGAGCTGCGCGGCGGACCCGCCCTGCTTTTCGATCATCATGTCGATGTAAAAGAAGCATCCGGCGCCCGCTCCGAAGGCCAGCAGCGCTGGCATGACTGGCAGCGCGGAAAGGCCCTCGGGCACAAGCACCAGCGCAATCGCCGCAACCAGAACACCGCCGCCAAAAGCAATCACGGAATGGCGCAGCTCGGTCTCCAGCCACGACGGCAACAGGGTCTCCCAGCGGGCCAGCAAGCCGCCAATCGGGATAGTCAGGCCGGCCAGCGTGGCGTAGAACAATGCGATCCAGAGATTGTCCATCCCCGCTCATCCGCTTCAGGCATAGACGATGACAAACAAGAACGCGCCGAGCGCCAGACGGTAGACCACGAACGGCAACATGCTCATGCGCTGGAGCAGCCACATCATGAACCAGATCGCTACGAGCGCCGCGACGAAGGACAACCCCGCCGCGATCGCGCCTTGCTGAAGCGACGCCGTGCCGCCTTCACTGTAAAGCTCCAGCGCGCTGCCCGCGCCGAGACCGAGGATGGACGGGATCGCCAGCAGCATAGCGAAGCGCGCCGCTTCGGGCCGCTCCATGCGCAGGAACCGCCCCGCCGTCATCGTCACCCCGGCCCGGCTTGCACCGGGTATGAGCGCGATAACCTGCGCCAGCCCGATGAACATCGCGCCGCGGAAGCGAAGGTTGCCGATGTGCCGGTCGGTGGGGAAGCGCTCGTCAATCACCAGAAGGAGGAGCGCGAAAATGATGTTGGCCCATGCAATCACCTCGAGGCTGCGCAGGCTGTCGTAATAGCCGGACTTCAGAAGCGCAAACCCGACGACAAGCAAGGGGATCGACGCGGCGATCAGGTAGAGCAGCACCCGCGATTCAGCATTGCGCCGACCACTCACCACCGCCAGCGCCCCACGCAACAGCGCGCGCATCTCCCGATGGAAGTAGATAATGACGGCGAACAGGCTGCCAACATGCATCGCCACGTCGATGAGCGGGCCCTGGTCCTCCCAGCCCGATATGAAGTTCGGCACGAGGATGAGATGCGCGGACGAACTGATCGGCCAGAACTCGGTCAGCCCTTGGATGATAGCGAGGATCAGCAGTTGTTCAAACGACATCGGCTGAGCTCCTTCTCGTGCGGGCGCTCTTGTGCGGCGGGCGCGCGGCGGGCAAGGTGAGCGAAGTCTGGCGGCGTGGCGCGGCCTGCGCGCCCCGATCTCCTACAGCGCCACTCGCCCGCGCACCAGTGTGAATCGCTCCTTTCGACAGCCCCGGCGGCCGTTTGCTGACCATGTGGACGCTCTATCACTTCCCGCTTTGCCCGTTCTCGCGCTCGATCCGCTTGGCGTTGGCGGAGTATGAGTTAACGGCTGAGCCGGTCGAGCAGCGTCCGTGGGCGGTGACGCGCGAGTTCCTGGAAATGAACCCCGCCGGCACTTTGCCCGTGCTGAAAGGCCCAGCGGATCTGCGCCTGTGCGGGGCTTACGCGATCTCGGAGTATCTGGCCGACGTTGGCGGGCGGCCCGGACGCGCGGGCAAGCGCGAGAACGCGCTGTTTCCTGGCAAGGATGAAGCGCGCGCGGAAGTGCGCCGGCTCGTGGCCTGGTTTCACCGCAAGTTTGACGAGGAGGTGAGCCAGGGCATACTGGAGGAAAAGCTCTATCAGCGTTACCCGGAAGCGCGGCGCACCCCCGATCCCGAACTGATCCGCCTTGGCCGCGCCAATCTGCGCTATCACCTCAGCTATGTCAGTTATCTCGCGCATGAGCGTGACTGGCTGGCGGGCGAGCGCATGAGCTTTGCCGATCTGGCAGGCGCGGCCCATCTATCGGTCATGGATTATCTCGACGAGATGCCGTGGGAGGACTTTCCCGATGCCAAGGCGTGGTATGCGCGCTTGAAGTCGCGGCCCGCGTTTCGCGCGCTGTTGGCGGACCGGTTGCCCGTCCTGGCGCCTCCCGCGCATTACACGGATCTGGATTTTTGATGGCGACGCTGGCGACAAATCGGCCTGCGGATGCGGGCGCGCTACGTGCTGAACTGGACCGGCGCGCGCGTGGGGCGGGCTTCGACGTGGTCGGCATCACGCGCGCCGACGCGATCCCGCAAGCTGCCCCGCGCCTGCGGCAATTTCTGGCTCATGGCTACCACGGCACGATGGGCTGGATGGCCGACACCGCTGACCGGCGTCAGTCGCCACGCGCGCTGTGGCCGGAAGCGCGCAGCGTGATCATGCTGGGGATGAATTACGGGCCGGATCATGATCCGCTGACGGCGTTGGCGCAGCGCTCGCGCGCGGCGATTTCGGTCTATGCGCAGGGGCGCGATTATCACGACGTCATCAAGGGACGGCTGAAGCAGATCGCGGGCTGGCTGCACGGCGCGACCGGCCACGAGGTCAAGGTCTTCGTCGATACCGCGCCGGTCATGGAAAAACCGCTCGCCGAGGCCGCCGGTATCGGCTGGCAGGGCAAGCACACCAATCTCGTCTCGCGCGAGCTTGGGTCATGGCTGTTCCTTGGCGCAATCTTCACGACGGCCGAACTGCCCGCCGACGTGCCGGAAACGGATCACTGCGGATCATGCCGCGCCTGCCTTGATGTCTGCCCCACGGATGCCTTTCCCGCGCCGTATAAGCTCGATGCAAGGCGCTGCATCTCCTACCTGACGATCGAACACAAGGGCCATATCCCGGCTGAGTTCCGCGCGCCGATCGGCAACCGCATCTACGGCTGTGACGACTGCCTGGCGGTGTGCCCATGGAACAAGTTCGCGCAAGAGGCGAGCGAAGCCAAGCTGCGCGCGCGCGACAGCGCCCGCTCGCCGGCCTTGAGCGAATTGCTCGCGCTGGATGATGCGGCCTTCCGCGCGCGGTTCTCCGGCTCGCCGATCAAGCGGATCGGGCGTGACCGGTTTATCCGCAACGTCTTGATCGCGGCTGGGAATTCGGGTGATCAGGGTTTGATGCCGAACATCACGGCGCTGGTTGCCAACCCGTCGCCGCTGGTGCGGGCGATGGCGGTGTGGGCGCTGGCGCGCTTGAGCGCGGCGGCGGGCGACTGGACGCAGTGGGAACGAATGAAGGCCGCGCATCTGCCGGGCGAGAGCGACGCGGATGTGCGCGCGGAATGGCTTGAGGAGGGATGAACTATGTCGGTACTTCTGGCAGTTGGATTGGGCTATTCAGCGAAGGCGCTGGCGCGGCGGCTCCACGCGCAGGGCTGGCGGATCATCGGGACGAGCCGGTCGGGCGAGGGCGCGCGCGCGATCGATGCGATGGGTTACGAGGGCATCGCATTCGACGGCAGTGCGCCAAGTCCGGCGCTATCACGCGCGATTGGCGAGGCGACGCATCTGGTTATCTCCGCCGCGCCGGGCGAAGACGGCGATCCGCTGCTCGCGCATCATGCGGACGATTTGCGCGGGGCGCCGCTTCGGTGGATCGGTTACCTGTCGACCATCGGCGTGTACGGCAACCACGATGGCAAATGGATTGATGAGGAAACGCCGGCAGAGCCAACATCACCGCGTGGCCATCGCCGGGTTGAGGCCGAGCGCGCATGGGCTGAGTTTGGAGACAACGCGGGCGTGCCGATTGGCATTTTCCGGCTATCGGGCATTTATGGGCCTGGCCGGGGGCCATTGGAGAAGCTGCGCAGCGGGCAGACGCGCGCCGTGATCAAGCCGGGCCAGGTGTTCAACCGCATCCATGTGGAGGACATCGCGAGTGCGCTCGAAGCGGCGATCGCGCGGGCTGGCGAGCGCCCTGGCGCGCGTGTCTACAACGTGACCGATGATGAACCCGCCCCGCCGCAGGACGTGCTTGACTTCGCGGCCGACGTGATCGGCGTGCCGCACCCGCCGCGCGTGCCGTTTGAGCAGGCCGATATGTCGGCGATGGCACGCAGCTTCTATGCAGACAACAAGCGCACGTCCAACGCCCGCATTAAGCAGGAATTGGGCGTGACGCTCACTTATCCGACCTACCGCGAGGGCATCCGGGCGCTTGCGGCTGCTGGTTGATCCGCGAACGGATTACCGCCAGTGCCGGTTGTTGTTCTCGGGCAGGTACCGCTGGCAGGTTGACCGGACGCGGTTATCATTTCCAACGAACCGGCAGGCCCGCTCCTTGACGCTTGGGTTGCGCAACACGGCCTGGTTGGAAACGCGCATCCCGTATTCGCGCGCCACTTGCGCCAGATAAATATCTTCGCAGTAGGGCGTATTGATCCGCCCATAACTCGTGATCTGGAAGTTGCCTTCGCAGCGGATGGCCGCATCGGCGGGTTGCGTGGTGGAGCCGAGCGTCAGCGCGGTCAACACGCCAGCGACGGCAAGGCTGCAAAGGCGGATATCAACGCGGGGTTTCATGGCCAGATGACCTCCGGAATCTTGGATCGTTGAATCTCGGGTAAGCTGGAGCCTACGCTAATTCATTGAACCTAGCATGAATGCGACGGCCCCGCTCATGCGACCTGCGCGCCTTCAGGCAATTGTGAACCCGATCCTGCGATATGGTAGACAAGGCGTAGTCGCGAAGCGAAGCATTGGACAGCCCCGCCGGGCGCCAAGTATGGTTCAACCATGAGCAATGCAAACGCAGATTTACCCGCCGAAGCACAGTGGCGGCGGCTTGTCGAGAAGGCCCTCGGCGGGGCCAGCACGGCGTCGCTGAACGCGCAGCTCGATACCGGCGCCGAGATTGCCCCGCTGTACACGCCGCGCAATGCGGGCGACAACGCGCTGGCATCGGGGCATCCCGGCGCTGCGCCATTCGTTCGCGGGGCATCCGCACGGCCCGGTGCGCGGCCATGGACGGTGCTTCAGTGCGCCGACCTGCGCGATCCCTCCGCGGCGAATGCGCAGGCGCACGAGGACCTGCGCGGCGGGGCCGACGGGCTTTGGCTGCAGATCTCGGCTGTTGACACGTCTGGCGGGCTTGGGGCGCGTGATCTGGGCGCGCTGGACGCCGCGCTGGCCGAAATACCGCTGGCCGAGACGCCGCTTCACCTGTCAACGAATGCCAATGTATTGCCCGCCGCTGCGCTGCTGGTCGCGCTGGCGCGTAAGCGCGGCGTCTCGCTTGATGCGATGTCCGGCTCCCTCGGGCTTGATCCGCTGGCAGACATCGCCGCGACCGGCGAAGCGCCGGTCCAGCCGAAGCGCGCGCTTGATGATGCGGTGGATGTCGCGCTCTTCGCCCGCGATGAGCGGCTCGGTCTCACGCCGCTGCGCGCGTCGGGCCGCGTCTGGCATGACGCAGGCGGCTCGGCGGTGGAGGAACTTGCATGCACGCTGGCGGCGGCGGTGGCCTATTGGCGCGCGCTTGCCGAAGCGGACGTGCCGCTGGATGAGGCCGCGCAGATGATCGGCTTTCATCTTGTCGCCGATCCAGACGTGTTTGTGTCGATGGCCAAGTTCCGCGCGATGCGTGCGCTCTGGGCGCGCGTGAGCGAAGCTGCGGGAATCGCCGCGCAACCTGCCGCCATCAGCGCGGAAATGTCGTTTCGCACGATGACCGGGAGCGATCCGCACACCAATCTCTTGCGTGCGACGGCTGCTGCTTTCGCTGCGGCGGTGGGTGGCGCGCGGGCGATCCTCGTGGCGCCTTTCACGGCCGCCTCGGGCGTGCCGGATGCGTTTGCCCGTCGGCTGGCGCGCAACACACAGGTGATCCTTGCCGAAGAGTCCGCGCTGGGGCGCGTTGTTGATGCGCCGGGCGGCTCCGCGTATGTCGAGACGCTGACGCATGACCTTGCGGCGCAGGCCTGGGCGCAGTTTCAGGAGATCGAGACGGCGGGCGGGCTGCTCGCCGCGCTTGCCAGTGGCGATGTGGCGCGGCGGCTGACAACGGTGCGCGCGCGCCGTGACGAGGAGATCGCCCGGCGCGAGCGTCCGATCACGGGCGTATCGACATATACGTATCTGGATGAAGCCGCGCCGCGTGTGTTGAGCGAGACATTACCAGACGATGAGGCGTCTTCCGATGCCATCCCGGATCTGCCGCCAGCCGGACAGGGCGAGCGCATGGCCGCGCTCGTGGCAGCGGCGGAGCAAGGGGCAACACGGGCCGAACTCGCTGCCGCACTGCGCGTCCCCCGCGAACCGATCCCGCCACTGCCGTCGTCGCGCCGCGATTCCCGGGACTTGGAGGACTTGCGCGCGGCCTCCGATGCGGCCTTGGCGGCGGTTGGCGCGCGGCCATCGGTGTTCCTCGCCAATATCGGGCCGCTGGCGGCCTATACCGAACGCGCAACCTGGGCGAAGAACTTTTTCGAGGCCGGCGGGATCGCCGCCATTCCGGGTGATGGCGCGGACTCGGCGCACGCCCTCGCGGCGGAGTTTCGCGACAGTGGCGCGTCCATCACGTGCCTGTGCGGGCGCGACGCCGACTATGCCGCGCTGGCCGGTGTCGCAGAGGCGCTGCGCGAGGCTGGCGCGGCGGCCGTCTACATCATGGCCACGCCCGCGACGCTGGACGGCCTCGCAGATGTTGACGTCCGCGCCGTTGACCGCGTGCTTCACGACGGCTGCAATGCGCTCAGTATTCTGCGCGAGGCGCATCACCGGCTGCAAGTGGGCGAAGTGATCGCCGCCGCGCGCCGGCGGCAGGCCGAGGAAGCGCGAACGGGCTGGGTGCAAGATGGTGGATGAGCGGCCAATGGATGAACAGCGATGAGCAAGATCCCCGATTACAGCGAGGTGCCGTGGGATACGCCCACGCCGGAGGCTGCTCCCGAAGCATCCGGTGAGACATGGCAGACGCCGGAAGGCATCGACGTCAAGCCTGTCTATGATGCGGGCGATCTGACCGGGCTGGACGCGGTGGAGAGTTATCCCGGCCTGCCGCCTTATCTGCGCGGGCCGTACCCGACCATGTACACCCAGCGGCCCTGGACCATCCGCCAATATGCGGGCTTCTCGACGGCTGAGGACTCCAACGCGTTTTACCGGCGCAATCTGGCGGCCGGCCAAAAGGGGCTGTCCATCGCCTTCGACCTCGCCACCCATCGCGGCTATGACAGCGACCATCCGCGCGTTTCCGGCGATGTCGGCA
>CAYFVF010000015.1:0-18406 GCA_964346335.1 uncultured Hyphomicrobiaceae bacterium | reverse complement strand
GATCGTCGCCACCAACCTGCACGCCGACATCCTGAGCGACCTCGCCGCCGCGCTGACCGGCAGCCTCGGCATCGCGCCGACCGCGAACCTCAACCCGGAGGGTACATACCCGTCGATGTTCGAGCCGATCCATGGCTCCGCCTTCGACATCATGGGAAAGGGCATCGCCAACCCGCTCGGGGCGTTCTGGTCGGGCGTGATGCTGCTGGAGCACCTGGGCGAGGCGCGCGCGGCGCAGAACCTTATGCAGGCGATCGAGCGCTACACGGGCGCGGGCGAGGACATGCCGCGCGACCTCGGCGGGCAGGCCGACACGCAGAAAGTTACGGATCGCGTGATCACGAGGCTGGAAGGACGAAACGATTAGGCATTCACGCAGGCAGGCTCCCGCGTGACAACGCACACATGTAGCTGCGCGCCATACGATGTGTCTCAATAGCGCGGCACCCGGTGCCGAGGATAGAGCACGCGCGGACGCTCGTCGACTCGGCACAAGGAATATTTACCTTTGGCGTAAAAATTGATACACCTTCTCAAAGTCGAGTGTGTTTCGAGTGAGTTTGATGAGTTTCATTGAAATCTTCCAGCTTGTCGGTGCGGCCCTCAAGGACCTGGGCTCGTATTTCAGTAGCGCCATGGTGGAGTTGGTGGGTGGCATCCTTGCACTGTTTGTTTTTTCAATGAAGGCTTATCAGGTTGGGCGAGAGCAAATAACAAAGCGTTTTCGGCCATTCATGATCGGTGAAACCGGTTTTTGGGACAAACCGCCGACACGGAGCATTTACAAACACCAGCAGGCACTCAAGCAAAGCATACCCATCATAACGATCGCGAATTTTAAGGGCGGAGTCGGAAAATCGACTGTGGCGGCTAACCTTGCTGCATTTTTCGATTCTTGTCGCGGCCGTGTCTTATTGATCGATCTGGACTACCAGGGCTCCTTAACCGACTCCGTCATCAACCGTGATGACCTGAGCTTCGGGGCGCTTGCTCTGATGGACCCCGATTTTCAGTCGCATAAAATTCCACAACACTTTCTCCCTACGTCTGATCCTTTTGAAAACACGCGCATCTTGGCCTCGAATTACAGGCTGTTGGAGGAAGAAAGTCGCGCATTGTTCAAATGGATTGTGGGAGACACGAAGAAAGATATCCGCTATCTGTTGCATCGCTTCTTGCAGTCAGCTCACGTTCAAGCGCACTTTGATGTGGTCATCATCGACGCATCGCCGCGAATTACAACCGCAAGCGTCAACGCCTTGTGCGCGAGCACCCATGTGCTCATTCCGACAATCCTTGACGGGACATCGGCAACAGCTGCTCTCAACACTGTTTCCGCGGTACAGAAACTGAAGACGAACCTGTCGCCATCACTAAGTCTCTTGGGTATTTTGCCAACATTCGTGGATATTAGGACGGACTATAGCCCACGCGAACGATCGAATCTCGCTTTTCTGATGGATGAGCTAGCGAGCCGTTTCGCTGACGAGAACGTGAGATTGCTGGAAGAAGAGCGAATCTTGCGTCGCGCAGCGATTGCAGCGGCGGCCGGCTCAGGGGCAGCCTACTTCCAGGATACCGAAGTCCGAGCAATGTTCGACAGGTTCGGTTACCGTATGGCAAGCGAGATAAATCGCGGCTGGTTGAGGACAATTGCCAATGAAAGTGAAGCATATGATCGCCGCGTTGAAGGCGACGGAGGAAATGTTATACAGTTGGAACGCTAGCGGACAGGCATCCAAAGATCTTCAACGTGTTATCGACCTGATGTCACGGGATGAAGAACTCTCGGTCGCTCAATTCTGCGCCAAGGTTGAAAAAGCACTGGATGGTCGGGAACAGAGAGCTGCCTCTGCGAGCCGTGCAGCCCATACAAACACGGAATACGCGGACGCCTATATCGAGCAACTCCGATCGCCAAGCCTTCAGCGTGCCGACTTGAGCGAGATAGTCGAGCGTCTGAAAAAAGACAAGAAGTGTCGGTTACAAGAAGTTGCCTATATTGCGAATGCGCTGACCAAATCGGGCCGCAAATACCGCAGCAAGAAAGACGCGATACAGGATGTTGAGAAATACGCTCACCGGCGCCTCGACGTGGGCCGAAGAATGGAGGACACGTCCAGCGTCTTTTGAAATGGTTGCTTAACCGCCGAGGAAGAGCTGGCCGACCTTCGGGTTTTCCAGCAGTTCATCGCCCTCGCCCGCGATCGCAACCTCGCCCGACACCAGCACATAGCCGATGTCGGCGAATTCGAGCCCCTTCTTGGCGTTCTGCTCGACCATGATGATGGTCTTGCCTTCAACGTGTTGCAGGTCGTGCAGAATCTCGAACACCATGTCGATGAAGCGCGGCTCCAGACCGATCGACGGCTCGTCGACCAGCAGCACCTCGGGGTTCATCACCAGCGCGCGTGAAATCTCAAGCAGCCGGCGCTCGCCGCCCGACAGAACCTTGGCCTGGTGGCGGCGGCGCGCGTTGAGGCGGGGATACTTCTCCAGCACCTTCTCCGCGGCTTCCCTCGCCTCGGATGGCTTGTCCATCAGGAAGCCCCCCATCCAGAGGTTCTCCTCCACCGTCATGCCGGGGAAAACGGATTTGTCCTGGAGGATGTAAGCGATGCCCGCCTTACTCAGCTTTTCATTCGCGGAGAGCTTGGTGATGTCCTTCTTGTCCGTCCCATCGCCGATCATCACGCGACCGGAATAGATGTTGTTGAAGCCGAAAATTGCATGGAGGATGGTGGACTTGCCGGCGCCGTTCGGCCCGATGAGGCATAGCGACTGCTTGCGCGCGACGCGCAGGTTGATGCCGTGCAGGATCTCCATCTTGCCGTAACCGGCATTCAGGTTCTCCAGCGACAGGTACGGGTTGTTATGCGCCAGCGCCTCCAGCTTGCTGACCGGCACATCCTCGGCCATCGAGCGGGCCTGTTTTGTCACCTCGTCAACGGAAAGCACCGTCTCGACTCCGCCCGCGTGATAGCCGGCGGTCCGAGCCTTGCGCGCTTCTTCCGCCGCCGCTGTCTGCGCCTTTTCGAGAGCTGTGTCCCTGTTGTCGCTTGCCATCAGTGCGCTCCCAGATAGGCGTCGATGACGCGCTGGTCGTTCTGGATATCCTCCGGCTTGCCCGAGGCGAGCAACTTGCCATGCGCCAGGCAATAGATGTGATCGGCCATGTTCATGATGACGCGCATATTGTGCTCGATGATCAGCAGCGTGATGCCAAACTCGGTATTGGCCTTCTTGAGCCGGTCGATCAGCCCGTTGATCAGCGTGGGATTGATTCCGGCCGTCGGCTCGTCGAGCAGCAGCACCTTCGGCTCGTTCATCAGGGCCATTGCAAATTCGAGCAGCTTCTGCTGCCCGAATGAGAGGTTGCCGGCGGTGAGCAGGCGTTTGCTGTAAAGTCCCACGAATTCGAGCAACATTTCCGCGCGCTGGCGTTCGTCTTCGTCCGGGCGGTCGAACATGTCCCACATCGACATCTTGCGATGGGGTACCGCGATCAGCATGTTCTCGACGCAGTTCATGTTTTTGAAGATGCGCGTCTGCTGGAACGTGCGCAGCAAGCCGAGCCGGGCGATATCCGGAACGAGCAGTTTCGAGATTTCCTTCCCCTCGAAGCGGATCGAACCCTCGTCGATCGGATGATATCCGACGATCGAGTTGAACAGCGTGGTCTTGCCGGAGCCGTTCGGCCCGATGAGCCCGGTGATCTTGCCCTCCGGCACAACAATGGAGATGTCCTCGTTGGCCTGCACGCCGCCGAAAGCCTTGGAGACCCCCGTTAACTCGATCAGATTGTCGCTCATTCCGCGGCTCCCGCCGGTTGTGCTCCGGTGGTCGGCTTTGCACGCGCTTCGGTGTCTTCATCGACCACGATGCCGAACCATTCCGGTTTCTTGCGCTGGACCCAACCGACGATGCCCTCCTGAAAATAGACGATGGTCACGATGATCAGGGCGCCGAGCGCAACCCATTGCCAGCCCAGAAGGTAGTTCCAGGTCACTTCCTTGAATACGTGAAACACGACGGCCCCGATAACCGGCCCCCACAGCGTGCCCTTGCCGCCCAGAAGAACGCAGACGATCATGAATATGCCGAGAAACACGGTCTGGTAGGCAGTCTCCAGCGGCTCGAAGTGGATAAGCTGGTATCCCGAGACTGCGCCCGCGATGCCGACGAAGAACGCTGCTATCGCCCAGGTGAACAGTTTGTAGCGTAGCGTGTTCATGCCTATCGCGTCGGCTTTTTCTTCGTCGTCACGGATGGCGTTGATGGCGGAGCCGAAGCGCGTACTGTACAACCAGGCCAGAAAAGCGAACAGGCCCACGCCAACGGCCATGAAGATGAAGTAGAAGACCGTCTTGCCCTGCCCGTAATCGTACGGATAGACCGGCAGCGAGATCCCTTGTCCACCGCCGAGCCAGTCCCAGTTGGACACCAGTTCGCCCGCCGCAACGGCCACACCGAGTGTGCCGATCGCGAAATACGGTCCTCGCAATCCGAATGTGAGGGCGCCGATAATGACGGCGCAAACCGCGCAGAAAACGCCAGCCGCCAGACTGCCCAGGAACAGTCCGCCAAAATAGTTGGCCGGTGAGAACTTGTATATCCCGCCACCGGATGCGGCGGTGTATTCACCGAGGTTGTATTCCATCGAGATGCCAACCACTGCGGCGACATACATCCCGGTTCCGTAGAAGAAGATGTTGCCAAGCGAGTTGTAGCCCATCTGGCCGCCCGTCATGTCCCAGGTCAGGGCGACGATGATCATCAGCCACAGCGTCGCAAGCTGCGTCTTGTAGTCGGGCAGCGCGAAGGGGGCCACGATGGCGATTGCGAGGAGGACGATGTAAAGCAGCGTCTTCGACATTTTTGGGCTCTCCGGCGCTACTGCAGGGCTTGCCTGACGCGGCGTTGCTGTGACAGGCGGAACATCAGCACGAGCAGCAGGAGAAGCACGGCGATCGCCTGCTGGTAGCCAATGCCGAAAATCAGGCCGCCATACTGTTCCAGGATGCCCAGCCCCAGCCCGGCGCCGACCACGCCGGGCAGGTTGCCGAGACCAGCCGCCGTCACGACGACGAAGGCGCGGATCGAATAGGTGATTCCGTAGAACGGCTGAATGACCCAGACCATCACGATGATCGCGCCGGCCGCGCCGCAGATTGCGGAATTCAATGAAAATGTGAAGGCGTAAACCTTGTCGGTGTTTATGCCGAGCACGCGCGCTGCACGCGGGTCCTGCGCGGTTGCCCGGATCGCCTGGCCCATGCGCGAATACCACATGAACAGGACCACCCCGATGCCCAGCACTATCGCCATTCCCACGCCGATCAGCTTCGCCATTGGCACGTCGATCAGGCCGCCGGCGAAATACAGCGTGTCATATGGCAGCTTCACACTCTGTGTGTCCGAGCCGAATAGAAGGTTCAGGAGCTGCGCGATCATGATCGCCAGCCCGAAGGTCGCCAGCAGCGAGGTGAACAGGTCGCGCTCGATCACCCGGTTGATGACCAGTTTGTAAACGACCCAGCCGATTCCCCACATGATCACGAACGCCAGCGGCACGCCGAGCAGTGGGTGGATGCTGTATTCGCCCATCTGCGTGCTGGAAAACCAGGCGATGTAACCACCGGCGATGACGAGGTCTCCCTGCGCGAGATTCTTCACGTTCATTACGCCCCAGACCATAGCCAGGCCAAATGCGGCGAGCGCGAACAGTGATCCGACCATAATGCCATCAATGATGATCTTGAGATTGACGATCGGGAATTCGAGCAGGAGATTGAAGTTTTGTACAAACTGTTCCATCGGCTCACTCGGCTTGTGCCCGGCACCGGGTAACGCGCGGCGCTGCTGACCGGGCGCTCGTGCACGCCCGGTCAGTTGATGATGCCAAATTCAGATTGGCGGATTAGCGGGGATACTGCAGCTCGTGGGACGCGAATTTCGGCGGCGCAACCACGTTGTACTTACCGTCCTGAATCTGGCGCAGCACCATCGGCTTGGCGATGTTGTTGCCAGCCTCGGAGAACTTGATGCGGCCGTAGAAGGTCATCAGGTCAGTGTCCGCGATGGCGTCGCGAACCGCCTTCTTGTCAAGCTTTCCAGCCCGCTCGAAAGCATCCTTGAACGCGTAGACCGCAGCCGAAGACTGAGCGGCCTGATACGGCACCGGCTCACCCTTGTAGCTCGGGAATGCGTCCTGGAACCCGTTCTGATAGTCCATCGCGGTGCCGAAGATCGGATCCTCGTAGCTGAGCGTCTCCGCCCACTGCGTTGCGCACAGAATGTCGTTGGCCGCATCGCCGAATTTGCCGGTCACGTTTGCGGATTCGCAGTGGGTAAGCGCGATCATCGGCGTCTGGACGTTTTTCTCCTCGATCTGGCGCACAGCCGTCGCCGCGCCTTTCGAATGGCCCGACACCACGAGGACATCCGGTTTCAACAGGTTCACCTTGGTGAGGATAGAGCTCATGTCGGACAGGTCGCGCGGCAGCTTTTCGTCGATCACGACGTCCATGTCGTATTTCGCCGCGTCTTCAAGAACGCCAGCGCGGATATCCAGCGAGAACGGATCGTTCTCCACCGCGATAGCCAGCTTTACGTCGGACGGGTCCTTGCCGTTCGCCTCGGCCACTTCAGCCGAAAGGGTCACAGCAGAGGCAAGGTACTGCTCGGATGTCGACAGCACTGCGAAGAGGTATTTGTAGCCCTTGTTGAACAGCGATCGGGACGCGCCGCTGCCTTCGATCATCGGCACTTCGTAGGTCTCGGAGACCGGGGCGATCGCCTTGGTCATGCCAGACGAGTACGGGCCAAGCATGTATTCGACGCCGTCCTGATTGATCAGGCGCTCGGCCAGGGTTGCGGCGCGGTCGCCCTTGGACTCGTCGTCGTAGTAGATGACGTCGAAGTTGTAGCACTTGTCGCCGACCTTGACGCCGCCGGCTTCCTCGATCTTGTCGATCGCAAACTCGTAGCCGTTTTTGACGTGTACGCCGTTCGTGGCGTATTTGCCGGTCAACGAGATGGCAGCGCCGAGCTGGATAGTATCGCAGTCCTGCGCGGTAGCGGCTTGGGGCGCGGCCATGAGGCCAACGGCAGCGAACGCTGACAGCGACCACTTCGCAAAAATTTTCATCGGTTTCCTCCCTGGAGATGGGGCGCGTTTTGTGCACCTTACATTTTTGGCATATCTGTACAGCGTACTATTGGCATACACCCTCACAACCTTCAAGGACTCACGCTAGCGCGTCTATTCGACTATTGGCGGGCGCGCGGCTGTTTTGGCATTTTGCAGCGCAAAATCTACAAGATGCTATCGTGCCCGAACCGGCAGTCACACGGGCATTCCGTCTGTTGACGAGACGAGCCTGCCGCGATTGAGGGCGGCTTGGTATGGCGGTGCATCAGTAGGGACCGATCACCCCTTCCTGCACCGGGAGGCGCGTGATGGAATGTGCTTCGCCCCCGTCCGCCACCGCCCACACCGCGTGAAGCGGTCGGTGCACCATCAGATTGGACAAGAGAAAACGGGTGTGTGTTCGGGTGCTGACAGACGATTCGACGTGCGCGGCGGCGCAGCAGAATTTCCGCCCAAATCGTTGGCGCTGGCTATTGGCCCGTGGCGTTCGAAACATCGCCGGCCGCCGCGGCCTCCACGGGTGCGCGCGCCAAATCCAAGGTGAACCAGAACACGCTGCCGTGCCCCTCACGGCTATCGATTCCCAGTTCGCCCCTCATCAACGCGACCAGCCGCCGGGGGGGGGCAGCCGATGACCACCCACGGCGGAGGGTCAGGCTGGCTGCGTTCGATCCCGGCGCAAGCGTGCCGAACGCCTCCTCATGCCGGTATGGCTACCCGGCGCGGGAGCCTCCAGGGGGGCCGGCCATTGCGGCGGTCGGATCAAAGCCGCGCAGATTGGCGAAATGGTCGCTTATGCTATCGTTGATCAGTTGGGCCACCCGCACGGCCTCGCATCCGGCCCGACCGTCAACAGTCGGTTTGCGCCCCGTCGCCACGCTATCGAGGAACGCGCGGATCTCGTTGGCGAGGCTATCCTGTTCCGGGATGTCGTAAGTATCGCTGGCAATCGCCGCCAGCCCCTCAACAGCCGGGTCACCGCGAAGCTGATACTGGAATATCCGCCTTTCTGCCATGTCGCAGATGACGTATTGGCTTGGCTGAAACACCCGCACGCGCCGCTCCGTCTTGTAGCTGACCCGGCTGGCGGTGATGTTGGCGACGCAGCCCGACTCGAACACGATCCGGGCATTCGCCAGGTCGCTGGTCCCGCTCAACACCGGGGTGCCGACGGCTTCGACCTTCACCACCGGCGAGGCGACAAGGCCCATGACAATGTCGATGTCGTGGATCATCAGGTCGAAGATCACGTCCACCTCTGCGCCGCGCTGCCGCCAGGGCGCAATCCGGTAGCTCTCGATGTAAAGCGGCTGGGTCACGAGGTCTTCGAGTGCGCGGAACGCCCCGGAGTACCTTTCCACATGGCCGACTTGGAGCACCCGCCCATGATGCTCGGCGAGATCGGCGAGCGCATTGGCAGTTTCAACGCTGTCGGTCAGCGGCTTTTCGACCAAGACGTGAATACCGGCCTCGATCAGGTCCTTGGCGATGGCGAAGTGCGCAGGCGTGGAGACCGCGATGCTCGCGGCATCGACGCGTCCGGGAAGAGCCATGTGGTCCCGCAAGTGATCACAGCCGACTTCCTCCGCCACGGCACGAGCCTGCGACTCGTCGGAGTCGACGACGGCGACAAGGTTCGCGTCAGGCATCGCCGCGTAATGCTTGGCGTGAAAACGGCCGAAATACCCGGCGCCCACGACGGCGACACGAATCGGACTGGCCATGGCAAATACTCCTTTACTCCTTGCTAGAGCGCATTCCGAAAAAGCCTGTCCCGGACCTGATCCGGGATGGGAACCGGTTTTCGGATAAAAATGCGCGTCAAATCAGATAATTAGAGCGACTTTTCGGTTCAGTCAGAACGAAAATCGCTCTAGTGGCGTGGCTTTTCAGCCGTTAAAGCATTTTGCGCAAAAGTGATTGCCGTTTTTGCGCAAGAAAATGCGATTCTGAAGAGAACCCAGAGCATGCTTGGCGAATGAGACTTCGTGGAACAGGCTCTGGGGCTGAAGACTGCTTATGGTCGAGACCGCGCCGGGAGGTGAGACGAGACGCCCATCGGATGCGATCGTTGTTTGTTTGCTGCGTTTCTTGTTGTCTCCATCCACCCACCGCGTATTCGACCACAACCACTGCTCCGGCGTCTCCCGGATCCACGCCTCGAACTGCTGGATGATGGCCCTTGTCGCGGCGAGGATGTCGAGCTGCTTGTCGGCCGTGCGCGGGACATTCACTTCCCTGACTTCTATGCGGAAGCGGCTGGCCTTTGCGATGCGTTGACAGCGGACCAGCCAGAGCCGCGCGCCAGTGTGGCGGGCGATCATCGCGGGGACCGTTGTGAACCTTGCCTGATGGTTGAAAAACGGGATCGGCAACCCGCGGCGATCGACTTCATCGCAGACGCAGGCCAGCCGGCCGCCGCTTCGGACATAGTTGATGGTCCGGCGCGCCGTGGATTGCCCGGACTGGTCTTTATGGCTGCGTTTGCACTTTGCGAACAGGCCGCCCGGGTAAAGGAACTGCCGTTTGCGGCGCAGAAGCCGATCGACATGCGGGTTTTCGATGGGGCGGTAGACCCCGGCCGGATTGCCGCCGGACACGGCGCAGGGCCAGACGGCGAGTTCCCAGTTTCCCATGTGCAGCGTCACGCCGATGTGCGAACCGGGCTGGCGCATCCGCATGGCGAAGGCGTCGAGTCCGACGACCTCGAAACGATCCGGCTGCGCCGCGATACGCTCGAGAAACAGCGCCTCTGCCGTGGTGCGCCCCATGTTGGCCCACATTTCGCGCGCGATGTGCTCGCGGTCATGCCGCGTTGTGTGGGGCAGAGCGCACGCCATGTTGTCGAGCGCGCATTGATGTCGTCGGTGCCGCGGCCCAACTGCCGGCCAGATGCCAACTGACGCAGCAGTGGTCCAGCTAAGAGGCAGAAGCCGAGCGATGTAAAACAGCACGCTGAGCGCGCCATACTCGGCCGCGTGGCGTACCCTACGCATACCACGCATCGCGCGCGTCGCTCATGACCGCCTGGACTCCTTTCCGGACGGTATCAATGATCGCGTCCTGGGTCTCGTCGTCGAGATACGCGTGGAGCGGCAGGCTGAGCACATGTTCAGCTAACCATTCGGCATTGGGGAGCCCGGACGGCGCAACGGGGAAGCGCTTGTACCCGGGTTGCGCATGCAGCGGAACAGGATAGTAAACGGCTGTCGGCACGCCGGCCTGGCTGCACAGCGCCGCCAGCTTGTCGCGGTGCGGCGACACCAGGGTATACTGCGCCCAGACAGATGTCGCATCCGCCGCGATTGCGGGAACACCCACGACATCGCCCAGCGCTTCACGATAGCGACGCGCCCGTGTTTGCCGCCCGAGGATCTCATCGGGGAAGCCATCGAGCTTCGCCAACAATATCGCCGCCTGGAAGGTATCAAGCCTGCTGTTCAGGCCAACACGCACAATGTCATTCTTGTTGGCGCCCTGCCCATGAGCACGCATTGACTTCAACAGATCGGCGGCGTGATCGTCGTCAGTGAAGACGGCGCCGCCATCACCGTAACCACCAAGCGGCTTGGTGGGATAAAAGCTTGTCGCGGCATGATGGCCCAGCGTCCCGACCGCCCTTCCACCACGCGTGGCGCCGAAGCTCTGGGCGGCGTCAGCGATGACGGTCAATCCGTGCGGCTCGGCGACGCCATGGATGGCGTCGTAGTCGGCGGGTTGTCCGAAGAGATCGACGGCAATGACGCAACGCGGTCTCAGCCCTAGGCGTTTCGCCAAGCCGATGGCGTCTTCGAGGCTCGACGGGTCAAGGTTGAAACTCTCCCTGTCGACATCGAGAAAAATTGGAACTGCGCCCACAAGAGCCACGACCCCGGCCGTGGCGACGAAGGTGAAGGCGGGGACAAATACGGCGTCACCGGGGCCAATGCCTTCCGCCATGAGCAGCAGCTTCAGTGCGTCGGTGCCATTCGCGCAGGTGATGCAGTGGCGCGCGCCGCAAAAATCTGCAAGGCGCTGCTCAAGCTGCGTCACCTCCGGGCCCATCACGAATTGGCCATGCGCCATGACATGCGCGACCGCCTCATCGATCCGGGCACCCAAGGCTTCGCGCTGCTCCGGCAAGCCGACGAGCGTCGTCAACGGCCCCTTGCTACTCTCACTCATGGTATCCTGTCCCTCGTCACCACCGGCTTCGCTACGCTCAGCGAAACCCGTGTCTATTTTATGATTGCCCCGAGCCTCGCAAGTCTCTCCTGTTAACCCCATGGCGTCAACGCAGCAAACCTAAAGTGTTAACAACCTATGCGGGAAAACGTCGCGTAAGCCGCGTCGCGGCAACGCGCGACCCTCGGCAACGCCCCGCGCCTGAAATGTTCAGAAAAATGGATAGCCGTGGTCGGCCACCGCCCGGAACTTCGGATGGACGTTGATCAGCCTATCCCGAGCAGCTTTTTTGTCCGCTCGCGGCCTGTCTGAAACACGACGTAGAGCGCGGGGATCGCGAAAACGCCGATCAACGTCGCCACGATCATGCCGCCGAACACCGAGGTGCCGACCGTGCGCCGCGTGATCTGCGCCGCGCCAGAGGCGAACACCAGCGGCAGGATGCCGACGACAAAAGACAGGCCCGTCATCATCACCGCGCGGAAACGCGTGCGCGCCCCGTCGATCGCGGCATCCACGATCGGCAGTCCCTCCTCGCGCCGGGCCTTGGCGAACTCGACGATCAGGATCGCGTTCTTGGCCACCAGCGCAACCAGGATCACGAGACCGATCTGGCCGTAAATGTCGAAGGACAGGTTGGCGATCGACAGCGCGCCGAGCGCGCCCGCCACGCCGAACGCCACCGTCAACAGCACGGGGACAGGGATCGTCCAGCTCTCGTAAAGCCCGACGAGGAAGAGGTAGGCGAACAGGATCGCGAAACCTAGGATGATCGTGGTTTGCCCGGCCGCCTCTATCTCCTGCAGCGCCGTGCCGGTCCATTCATAGTCGAAGCCCGGCGGCAGGGTTGCGGCCGAAATGTCCGCCATCGCCGTGAGCGCCTGGCCCGAGGCCACGCCGCGCGCCGGTCCGCCCGTGATCGTCACCGAGCGGAAGTTGTTATAGCGCTTGATGGACTGCGGCCCTTGAATGTAGCGCGCCGTGGCCACCGCCGTGATCGGCACCATCTGGCCGTCACGGTTGCGCACATGCAGCTTGTTGATGTCCTCGACAGATGCCCGGTCGGTTTCCTGCGCCTGCATCCGGACCTGCCACGACCGCCCGAACAGGTTGAAATCATTGACATAAAGCGATCCAAACGTTCCGCCAAGCGTCGTAAACAGATCGCTCACGCGCACCCCCAGCGCCTGCAGCCGCTCCCGGTCGATTTCGAGGAACAGTTGCGGCGTATCGGCCGAGAAGGTCGTAAAGGTCGGCCCGAGGCGCGGGTCCTCATTTGCGGCAATGATCAGCCCGCGCGCGACGGCGGCGAGGTCGGCCGAGTCACGCCCCTGAAGATCGTTGAGCTGATATTCGAAACCCGAGCCGGTGCCCAGCCCGATGATCGGGGGCAGGTTAAACGCGAACACCTGCGCCTCGCGCACGGCCGCGCCCATGCGCGTTGCCTCCGCGATCGCCGCGAATACGCTCTGGCTGGCCTCGGTGCGATCCTCAAAGGGTTGCATGGTCACGGCGGCGAAGGCGCTGTTTGACGCAGCAAGCCCATCAAGCAACCCGAAGCCCGCAGCGCTGACAACCGACTGCACGCCGTCGATCCCGCGCAGACGGGAGACGAACGCGCGGCGCACCTGGTCCGTCCGGTTGACCGAGGCGCCTTCCGGCAGACGCATCTCGACGAGGAACGCGCCCTGGTCCTCGGCAGGCAAGAAACCCGTGGGAACAACACTGAACAAAAGCCCGCTGGCCGCAATCGCGCCTATGAGCAGCAGCAGCCCCAGAAGCGCCTTACGCGCCAGCCAGCCGGCGATACGTGCATAGCCGTCGCGGGCATCGTCGATGCGCCGGGAAATCCACGCCATCACGCCGCGCGGCGGGCCAGTGCTTGGGCGAAGGAGCAACGCGCAGAGCGCGGGGCTGAGGGTCAGCGCGTTGATCGAGGAGATGACCACCGCCACCGACACCGCAACGGCGAATTGCTGGAAGAGTTGTCCGCTGATGCCGGGGATGAAGGCGACCGGCACGAACACGGACAGCAGCACCAGCGTGGTGGCGATGACCGGGCCAGTGATTTCCTGCATGGCCTGGCGCGTCGCATCGCGCGCGGACATGCCGGGGTTTTCGGCGATCACGCGATCGACGTTCTCGACCACCACGATCGCATCATCCACAACCGTGCCGATCGCCAGCACCAGCGCGAGCAGAGAAATCGTGTTGAGCGTGAACCCGAAGGCGAGCAGCACCGCGAAAGTGCCGATCAGCGAGACAGGCACGGCGGCGACCGGCACCAGTGTCGAGCGGACACTGCCGAGGAAGATGAAAACGACGAGGATAACCAGCACGAACGCCTGGAACAGCGTGATCTGTAGTTCGTCGATGCTGGCCCGGATGAACGTCGTCAGGTCATAAGTCGTGTCGTAACGCACCCCCTCGGGAAAGTTGGCCGAAAGCCGGTCCAGCGTGCCTTCCACGCCATCGGCGATGCGCAGCGCGTTCGCCCCAGGGGACTGATAGATGCCGATCAGCACCGTCGGCTGGTCGTTGAACGCGGCGATCACGTCATAGTTGCGCGCGCCAAGCTCGACGCGGGCCACGTCCCGAACGCGCACGAAGGAGCCGTCCGGCCGGGCGCGCAGTACGACATCACCGAACTGTTCCGGGTCGCTCAGCCGGCCCTGCGTGACGAGGTTGAGCTGAAACTCTGGGTCGTCGGTCAGCGGCTGCGCGCCCACCCGGCCGATGGCCGCCTGTACGTTCTGCTCGCGCAGCGCCTGCACCACGTCGGCAGGCGTGAGGTTGAGGCTGGTCAGGCGGTCCACTTCGAGGATGATTCGCATGGCGTAGTCGCGCGCGCCGATGACATTGACGTCCCCGATGCCGGGCACGCGCTTGAGCGGGTCGACGAGATTTATCGTCGCATAGTTGGACAGGAACACCGCGTCGCGCTCGCCGCTCTCGTCATAGATGCTGACAAGCTGCAAGAGCGCGTTGGAGCTTTTGCGCACGGTCACGCCGGTCGCGCGGACCTGTTCGGGCAGTTGCGCTTCAGCAGCGGACACGCGGTTTTGCACGTTGACGGTGGCGATGTCCGGGTCGGTGCCTACGGCGAAGGTCAGCGTGAGCCGGTAACCGCCGTCCGATCCGCTGGTCGAGGACATGTAGATCATGTCCTCCACGCCGATGATCTGCTGCTCGATCGGCTGGGCAACTGTCGACTCGACCACGTCCGCGCCAGCGCCGGGAAAGTTGGCCGTCACGGTGACTTGCGGCGGGACAATTTCCGGAAACTGCGCGACCGGCAGGCGCGTCAGGGCGATCAGCCCGGCGATCGTGAGCACGATAGAAATCACCGCCGCGAGCCGTGGGCGATCAATGAAAACCCCCGAGATCATGCGCCTAGCCGCCTGCCGCCGGCGCGGCGTCGACGGTAATGCCGGGCCGGACCTTGTTAACGCCTTCGGTAATGACCTCTTCACCCTCGTCCAGCCCAGAGGCAATCACAGCGCGGCCCGCGGTCGAGCGCGCAACCTGGACCGGCCGGCGCTGGACCTTGGAATCGTTGCCAACGACAAGCACAAACGCACCCTCCTGGTCGCGCTGAATTGCACGGCGCGGCACGCTCAGCACAAGTTGTTCTTCGGCTGCTTCCAGAACCACGGTGACCAGCGCGCCATCCGGCAGGACGCCGTCCGGGTTTTCGAAGCGCGCGCGAACCGTCACGGTGTCGGTGCCTTGATCGACCTTCGTGTCGACAAAGTCGATTTCACCCTTGCGCGGGTAGATCGTGCCATCGGGCAGATTGAGCTGGACAGTGGGGGCCTTGCCCGCTTCAACATCAGCGCGCTGGCGGCGAAAGCGTAGCACTTCAGCCGTCGCGACCGGGAAAGAAACGTGCATGGGATCAAGCCGCGTCAGCGTGGTCAGCGCCCCGCTGTCAGGGCTGACGAAGGCGCCGACATCGACGTTGCTGAGGCCAATGATCCCATCAAATGGCGCCGTGATCTCGGTGTAGGACAGGTCGAGCTCGGCCTGGGCAAGCAAGCCCCTGAGCCGTTCAAGCTCACCCTGGGCGCGGCCAAGTTCAGCCTGCGCAATATCAAGATTGACCTGTGCGCCGGTGCCACGCTCGACCAGCTTGGCCTGCCGGTCACGCTGCAATTTCGCCAGTTCCAACTGGGCCTCCGCCGCGCTGATCGAGCCCTGCGTCTGTTGCACGGCGGCCTGATAGGCCTCGTCCTCGATCCGGTAAAGCGCCGAACTGGCCTCGACCCGGCTGCCCTCGACAAACGCCACCTCCTCGACGAAGCCGGAAACGCGGGCGCGGATATCGACCCGCTGGATCGCGCGAAGACGGCCTGTGAACGTCGCGCGCTCGCGCAGGTCCTGCATCTCGGCAGGCGCGACCACGACCGCTGGCGCGGTCGGCGTGGCATCCTGGGCGGAAGCGAACGGAGCGAGAAAGAGACCCATGAGACATGCGACGGCACCGGCTGATGCCTCGCGGACGCGTCGGTGGCCTGCTGGTGGCATGGCCAACTCTCCACTGAACGGTGATGCGCGGCGCTCAGGCCATTATGACTCATATGCTACCCAGAATTGCATAACGATGAGTTTCCGCGCGTGGCGCGTGTCGCGGCTTTCAGTCCGGGGAGTGAAGGCGTTAGCCCCAATGGCGCGGGCCTGTCGCCACAGCGCCGAATACGCGAACGCCGACGCGGCCATGGAGCATCGAACGCATTGCATTGGATCGACGCTGGTGGCTTTCTCGGCGCGGGAGACGCCAGCGCCTGCGACCCGCCTTATTCGGGCTCGCCCCGCGATTCGACCAGCGTTGCATGTAGGGTCTTCAGCCCGGGCACCATGTCATCGGCCGATAGAATGAACTGAACGTCCACCTGCCGCCCTGAGCTTTGCACGCCGATGGGCGTGATACCGGCATCGTTCAGAGCATCCAGTCCGCGCCGGGCCACCTGCAGGCCGGCCAGGCTGCTGCCCACCGCACTGACGATCGCGACCTGCCGCACGGTGATTTCCGCCGAAGGGTAAACCTCGGCGATGTCCTTCTCGACGCGCTGCATCGCCCTGAGCGGGGCGTTGACGTAGTGAACGATGGTGTTGGCGTTGGACGTCTTGGAGACGATCCAGCTGTCGTGGCGGGTCAGCGCAGCGAGAATGGCCGCGTCGTAGCCTTTCACGCCCACCATGTCCGGCTCGAACACCTCGAGCGCCACAACGCTCAACCCGGTCACCATTTCGACGCGCGGCTCCGCCGACGTTTCCGCCACGATCAGCGTGCCCCGGTCATTCGGCTCGAACGCGTTGGCAACCCGCAGCGGGATTTCCGCTTGGCGCAGGATCTTTGCCGCACTCGGATGGACCGCCTCCATGCCGAGATTGGATAGCTGGTCGGCCACGTCGTAGTTCGTGTGTCCGATCTTCACAACCCTGTCCTCGCCCACGATCCTCGGATCGGCGCTGGAAAGATGCAGCTCTTTGTGAATGACCGCTTCCTTGGCGCCAGTGAGCGCGGCGATATAGGCAAATGTTACGTCGGAATAGCCTCGGTCATACGCGCGCATCAGCCCTTCCACGCACTGCGCGTAGCCCGTGACGATCGGCATCTCTGTTTCCAGGTCAACGTCCGCGAGACCGTCCTTGATCCGCGTTTCGAGGTCCGGGTGGGTTTCGTCTCGCCAGCCGCTGAGGTCGATCATGCGCGCATTGATATCGCAGCGCTTCAGCATCAGCGTTGTGGTCTTGGCCGAGTGCGCCTCACCGAGTCCCGAAAGCAATTCGCGGATGGTCATCATCTGCGGGCCGAGCCGGAAATGTCCGTAGGTGCTCAGCCGCTGCAGGTCGATCAGGCAGGACCGCGCACCCTCGATGCGCTCGCGGAGGAACTCGTCGGCTTCCTGCCGGTCGGCGGCGTGGGCCAGCAGGCGGTTCTGATGCTCCGCCATCGAGGCCGCGACGCGATCAAGCGCCTCGCTCCATTTCATGCTGTTCTGCGCAGCCGCAAAGAAGCGATAGACGCCGCTATCACCCGTCTTCTTGTTCTCAAGCAGCAGGTCGGTGATACCGCCGAACGCCGACACGACGAAAATGCGGTTATACGGGCTTTCGCGGCGATGACGGTCGATGAACAGCGTATCCAGCAATTCGTCGGCACGGCTTATCGATGTCCCGCCGATCTTCTCGACAGTGTGCTGGTGCATTGCGCGTCCTTTGGCGCGAGCGTGGACAGGGGAGCGAGCCGTTATTCAGGCGGTGCATAAGAGCCATCGGCCCGATGCACTTCCCTCCCCGTCACTGGCGGATTGAAACAGCACGCCATGACCAGTTCCTCGTCCGCCCTCAGCGTGTGCTTGTCGTGCTTGTCCAGCGCGTACATGACGCCCGGCCGGATGTCATGGGTCTCGCCGGTTGCATGATCGGTGATCGCGCCCTTGCCCGAGATGCAATAGACGCTCTCAAGGTGGTGCTTGTATTCGAAGGTGTGCTCGGAGCCGGCCTTGAGCGTGGTGATATGGAAGCTGAAGCCCATGCCGTCATCGGCCAGCAGCATCCGCACCGACGTCCAGCCGGCATCCGAAACCGTGCGATCGGAAGTTTTCAACTCGTTGAAGTCGCGTACGATCATGGCGCCCCGTTATTCCGCAGCGGCTTGATTATATTGACCGGTCTCGCGCACAGCCGCTTCCAGGATGTCGAGCCCGCGCGCCAGGACGTCGTCGGGCGTCGTCAGAGGCCCGAGAAACTTTACCACTTCGTCGTGAGCGCCTGATGTTTCGATAATGAGACCCTTCTGGAAGCACGCCGCGCAAATCGCTTCGGCGCGTTCACCGGAGCCGACGTCGATGCCGCGCATCATGCCGCGCCCTTTTAGCCGCGCGCCGGGGATCAGGCCGGCGATCTGTTCCATCCGCGACTGGAGCGTTTCGCCCTTGGCTTGCACCTGTTTCTGGAAGGCGTCGTCGCGCCAGAATTTTTCCAGCGCCACGCGCGCGGTGACGAACGCGTGGGTGTTGCCGCGGAAGGTGCCGTTGTGCTCGGCCGGTTTCCAGATGTCGTGTTCGGGCTTCACCAGTAGCG
>CAYFVF010000014.1:0-18781 GCA_964346335.1 uncultured Hyphomicrobiaceae bacterium | reverse complement strand
AATACCCGGCTTGATGCCGCGACGATTGCTTTTCAGCTCGATCACGCGCTGTCCAGGGTCGTGATCGTCGACCGCGAGTTCATGCCGCTGATACGCGACGCGCTTGCGCTGGCGTCCAGACAGCCTGCCGTCATCCAGTACGATGACCCGGAATTTTCAGGCGCGGAGACACCCGTTGAAGCCGTCGATTACGAAGCGTTCCTCTCGGGCGGTGATCCGGACTTCGCATGGCTGATGCCCGAGGATGAGTGGGACGCAATCTCGATCAACTACACGTCCGGCACGACCGGGAACCCCAAGGGAGTCGTCTGCCATCACCGGGGCGCATACCTGCTGGCGCAAGGCAACGCCCTGACCACCTCGATGGAGAAACACTCGGTCTACCTGTGGACCCTGCCGATGTTTCACTGCAACGGCTGGTGCTTCCCGTGGACCATGTCCGCGATCATCGGCACGCATGTCTGCCTGCGCCAAGTGCGTGCGGAACCGATCTGGAATGTGCTTGCCGATGAAGGCGTGACCCATCTATGCGGCGCGCCCTTCGTAATGTCACTGCTGGTATCTGCGCCGAGTGACGTGAAACGCGACCTTTCCCGGACCGTCCAGTTCTTCACCGCTGCTGCGCCGCCGCCCGAAAAGCTTTTGGCGGACATGAACACCGCCGGCTTCGACGTGACCCACCTTTACGGGCTGACGGAAACCTACGGCCCCGCTGTGGTCAATGACTGGCATCAGGACTGGTCGAGCCTGCCGCCAGCCGAGCAGGCAGCAAAAAAAGCGCGCCAGGGCGTCCGATATCTGCCGCTGGAGCAACTGGACGTCCTGGACCCTGACACGATGACGCCGGTGCCGCGTGACGGCGAGACGCTGGGCGAGGTCATGTTCCGTGGAAACGTCGTGATGAAAGGGTATTTCCGCGACCCGGAGGCGACTCAAAAGGCGTTCGCCGGCGGCTGGTTCCGCTCGGGCGATCTCGGCGTAATCCACCCGGATGGCTACATTCAGCTCAAGGACCGCTCCAAGGACATCATCATCTCGGGCGGGGAGAATATCTCCTCCATCGAAGTCGAAGAGGCGCTTTACCGGCATCCGGCGGTCGCGGTTGCCGCAGTCGTCGCGATGCCGGATGAAAAGTGGGGCGAGAGGCCATGCGCGTTCATCGAGCTTGCGCCCGGCGACGAGGCGGACGCCCACAGTCTGCGCCAGTGGTGCCGCGATCAGCTCGCTGCGTACAAGGTTCCGGACAAGTTCGTTTTCGCCCAGATCCCAAGAACACCGACTGGCAAGATCCAAAAGGTTGTCCTAAGGAAAGAAGTGAAGAGGATCGTGCACGCGGACTAGAGCATGATCTGTTCTGACTGAAACGAAACCATGCTCCAAGCTTCTGTTTTTTTTCGCAATTTCTTGCGAAAACCGGTTCCCATTTTTCGGATCGCGCTCTAAGAGGTTTTTATTGGCGAGTTGGATACTTTCACCCAAGCCGACACAGCCCCCGATTTTTCAAATGATCCAGCGCGCTATGCCACGTCCTTGAGCCGGGTCGCATGCCGCGCCATCAACTCGTCGCCGATCAGGTTGCGCTGCATCTCCGCAGTGCCGCCGCCGATCGCGAACATGCGCGCATCACGCACCATCCGCTCGATCGGGTAATCGCAGGAATATCCGTTGGCACCGTGAATCTGTAGCGCGGCGTTGGTCACCTCGATGGCCGCCTCGGCGGTCGAGACCTTGGCGAGGGCGGCGTTGACCTTGTCCGGGAAGCCGCCGTTGACCTGGCTTGCCGCGCGATAAACGAGCATCCGTCCGGATTCCAGCTTGATATGCATGTCCGCGAGTTTCCAGCGGATACCCTGAAAATCGCCGATCGGCTGGCGAAACTGCTGGCGCGATCCGGCATAGTCAAGCGCGTGATCCAAGGCACCCTGCGCAATACCCAGCGCCACCGTCGCAGCGCCGACCCGCTGCAGGTTGTAGCAGCGCATCAGCTTCTTGAAGCCATCGCCCGCCGGCGCAAGAAGGTTCTCCGCGGGCACTCGGCAATCCTCGAACCTGACGTCGCCTTCCGGCATTCCGCGAACACCCATCATCATGGGTACGCGCGTTACCGAAAGCCCCGGCGTGTCGCCGCGCATGAGCACACCGCCGATGCCAGCCGCGCCCGGCGTATCGCCAAACCGCGCGAAAACGAGGTATAGCCGCGACACGCCCGCGCCGGTGATCCAGCATTTCTCGCCATTCAGGACGATCTCGTCGCCATCAAACGCCGCGCTCGTGGTCATGGACGTTGCCGCCGAGCCAGCCTGAGGCTCGGTGATGGCGATGGCCGGCTTGTCACCCTCGACGATTTCCGGCAGCCATTCCTGCTTCTGCGCCTCGCTGCCATATTCAAGGATCGCCTTGGGGATCGCGGTATTCGCGTCCACGACGATGCGCGCAACCGTCCCGCACACCTTGGCCAGTTCTTCGACGACCACAACCATGTCCATCAGGCTGCGCCCGCCACCGCCATACGTTGCAGGGATCGTCATGCCCATGAAGCCTTCGCGCGCCAGCCCCTCCACGATGTGCCAGGGGTAGTCGTTCGTGCGGTCCATGTGCGGGACATGCGGTGCGACCTTTTCCCGCGCGAAATGAGCGGCGCGCTCGCGCAGCTCGGTTTGCTCCGGGCTTGATTGATCGAACATGTGAACTCCCCTCCCTTCGGCGCGGTGCGCCCTTCGACGCCTCACCTATGCCATCACGCTTTCGTGAACATCACAGTGCCGTGGCGTCGATCTATTTGTCCAATGCAATTTGGTTCGCAAACCTATCTGTTCTTGATATAGATTTCGGATGGATCTCCGGCAGATGCGCTATTTCACGGCTGTCGCGGAAGACCTCAGCTTCTCGCGCGCATCCGAGCGGCTGAACATCAGCCAGTCCGCGCTTTCACGCCAAATCCTGCTTTTAGAGCAAGATCTTGGTGTGCAGCTCTTCGATCGGATCGGGCGTTCCATAGCCCTCACGCAGGCGGGGGCGGAAGTCTTGCAACGCTGCCAGACCGTGCTGAGCGACGTAGACTCGATCAGCCGCCGCGCCGGTGAACTGGCGGGCGGGACGGCCGGGCGTTTGCGCGTCGGCGCGACACCACAGACGCTCGAAAGCGTCATCGCGCGGTTTCTGCCCGGCTTCCTGCGATCTTATCCAGATGTTGAAATCACCCTCGTTGAAGATGGCTCCGCGCGGCTGTCGGATCAGCTTGAGCGCGGGCGGCTCGATCTGGCCATAGCTGGCTGGTCGCCAAATTCGGTTCTCGCGGGCCGGGAGCTATTCCCGCTGGTGACGCTGGCTGTGGTCCCCGCAAGCAGTCTGCTCAAAAACAAGCCGCGCCTCGACATCGCCGAGTTGGTCGGTGAAAATCTGCTCCTGCTGAGGCAGCAATTCATGACGCGCGGACTGTTCGACAGCGCCTGTGAGGCGGCCGGTATTCAGCCCCGCGTGATGATCGAAAGCGGGAGCCCCCATTGCCTGCTTGCCTTCGTGGCCGCTGGGCTGGGCACCGCGGTTATTCCGTCCACGGTGCTGCTCGATACGCTTCACCCGAACGCGATCCCGCTCTATCGCGGCGATGCGCAACTCGGTTGCGCCATGTGCGTTGTCTGGGATCCGCGCCGTTACCTGTCGCCGGTCGCCGAAGCTTTCGTCAACGCGCTGCAAGCGGCGACCTGCGAGCGCTATCCGGGGCGCGAATTCGTGGCGGCAGGTGGACCAGGTTTGACGGAAGGCTGAGAAATGGACATCCACCAATTCACTGAGCGTCTCATGGGGATGGACGACGCGGCCTGGCAAAGCCACGCGCATCCCATCAGCGTGTGGACACGCATCGCACTTGGCCTTCCGCTACTCGTCCTGGCGGCGTGGTCGCGGGCTTGGATTGGCGATTGGTGGCTGGCCGCGCTGGCAGGCGCCCTTGCCTTCCTCTGGCTAAACCCTCGCATGGCGCCGGTTCCGAAGCATACCGACACATGGGCGTCGAAAGGGGTTTTCGGTGAACGTATTTGGCTCAACCGTAAGGAGGTGCCTATACCGCGGCGGCACCACGTTGTCCCGAACATCCTCTCCGCCGTCTCCGCGCTCGGCATGCCACCGCTAGTCTGGGGCCTCGATGTGCTGGACATCTGGCCAACGCTGCTTGGCGCAGCGCTCATCTATCTGGGCAAGATGTGGTTCGTGGACCGGATGGTCTGGCTCTATGAATATATGAAGGACGTGCATCCACCATATGCCACATGGCTGAGCTGAAGCATTCACGAGCACAGCTTGAACCCCGGACGTCGCCATGCTAGCGACAACCTCAAGCAGAGTTCAGGCGGAACGGTTGCATAGGGCGTTGCACCGGCACCGGCCGCGACCAACAGCAAAGCCACAAGGATGAACGATGGCCGAAGAAAACAAGCCGAACGGCGGTGAGCCACAGGAAAGCCAGTCTGGCGGCGACGGCCCGCAGGTCAACGTGCTAGGGCAATACATCAAGGACTTGTCCTTCGAGAACCCGAACGCGCCGAAGTCTTTCCAGGAACCGGGTGAGAACCCGAATTTGCAGCTTAACTTCAATGTCGGCGCCAACAAGCTGAGCGAAGACACGTATGAAGTGACGCTGCATTTCGAGGGCGAGGCCAAGAGCGACGCTTCGGGCATCTACCAGCTCGATCTGGTCTATGCCGGCGTGTTCCGCGCCCAGAAATTTCCGCAGGAGCGCCTGCGTCCGTTCCTGTTTGTGGATTGCCCGGCGATGCTGTTCCCGTTCGTGCGCCGGATTATCGCCGATCTCACGCGGGAGGGTGGATATCCGCCGCTGCTGATCGACCCGATCGACTTCGCGGCGCTTTATCGGCGTAATGCGGACAAGGAACAGGCCGGCGCGGAAACGGAAACGGAAGCCAAGGCCTGAGCGCCTCGCTGCTCAGTCCGAGCTTTCATAGGCCTGCCACAACGCCGGCGCGCCAAGGTCAGCCACGAATTGGCGGTGAGCCTGGTCTTCATCGCGCGTTAGCCGCGACGGCAGCGAGTAGTCGCGGGCGCGGACCTGGCTCTGCAGGCTCGCACCCACGGATGAGCCGCGCGCAAGCGCATCTTCCAGCCCCAGCGCGGCCTGCGTGCCGCCGATCAACTCCATGTACACCCGCGCGAGCAGTTCGCTGTCCAGCAGCGCGCCATGCACCGTGCGCTCGCTCAGATCGATCCGATACCGCTTGCACAGCGCATCGAGGCTATTCGGCCCCGCCGGGTGCTTGCGCCGCGCCAGCGCCAACGTGTCCACCACGCGATCAAACGGGATCGGCTCACGCGGCAACCGTGTGAGCTCGGCATTCAGGAAGCCGACATCAAAGCTCGCGTTATGAATGATGAGGGTGGAATCAGCGATGAAGTCGAGGAACGAGTCGGCAATGTCCGCGAACAATGGCTTGTCCGCGAGAAACTCACTCGAAAGGCCGTGCACCTGGCGCGCGCCCTCGGGCACATCGCGCTGCGGATTGATGTACTGGTGGAATTCGCGACCGCTTGGGACGTAATTCCGCAACTCGATGCACCCGATTTCGATGATGCGGTGGCCGTCCTTTGGGTCAAGCCCGGTCGTTTCGGTGTCCAGCACGATCTCGCGCATCTATCGCCTCCGGTTGGCTATGAGGCATCCACGCGGCGTCAGGCGTTAATCTGCATCTCACGCCATACCGCGATTTTGCTGCCCGATTGGCGACGGAGTTTAGCGATGATCGCATCGAGTTGCGCGCGGGTGTCCGCCACGGGGCCGCTGCTGTCCACAACGAAATCCGCGCGCGCGCGCTTGTCCACATCCGGCATCTGGCGGCTGAGCAGGTCGTCGATCCGCGCCGGCGTCAGGCCAGGCCGCCCAGCCAGCCGCTCGCGTTGAACGGCCTCGGGCGCGCTGACGACGATCACCGCATCGATCAGCTGGTCGGCGCCGGATTCGAACAGGAGCGGAATGTCCAGAACGACAAGATCGGTGCCTTGATCGGCGTGCGCCAGGATGAAATCGCGCTGTTTGCACCGAACAAGCGGATGCACTATTCGCTCAAGCCGCGCAAGGGCTTCTGGTTCACCGGAGATCGCCTCGGCCAGTCTCTTGCGATTGACGCGGCCATCCTCGATCGCGCCGGGAAAGGCTCCGCCGATCGCGCCAACGGCCTCGCCCTCATACAGCGCGTGGACGGCTCCATCCGAGTCAAAAACCGGAATATTACGGCTTTTCAGATACTTGGCGGCGGTGGTCTTGCCCATCGCCATTGAGCCGGTCAGCCCAACGATCATCATCACGGTTCACCTTGCGCGATGTCGGAAATGATTCGCGCGCGAAGCTCCGGCGTCACTTCGGGGCGGACGCCAAACCAGCGCGCGAACCCCGGAACCGCTTGATGGAGAAGCATCCCCAGACCATCGACACTGCGCAAGCTTCGCGCTCGTGCATCGCGCAACAACCCCGTTTCCATTGGCACATAAACGATGTCCATGACCACCGCCTCTCCCGGAAGGGCGGCGAGGTCGATTTCCAGCGCGGGCGCGCCCTCCATTCCCAGCGAGGTGGTGTTGACCAGCAGCGCGCATCCTTCGAGCATCGCATCGCGCTCTTCCCACGCGATGGGGTGCACGCCTGAGCCGAACGCCGCCGCAAGCGAATCGGACTTGGCGAATGTCCGGTTCGCGAGGCGGATGTCATCAAAGCCGCGATCGATCAATCCCTTCACGACCGCGCGCGCCGCGCCGCCCGCGCCGAGCACCGCAGCGCGTCCGCCAACATCCCACCCCGGCGCGCCGTCATCGAGATTCGCGAGAAAGCCATAGACATCGGTGTTGTCGCCAACGGTCTCTCCGCCCTCCAGCCAGACGGTATTCACCGCGCGGATGGCTTCGGCGGCTGGCTCGCGCCGGTCAACAAGCCCGAATGCGGCCTCCTTGTGCGGCACGGTGACATTCGCCCCGATCAAGCCGCTGGCAGAAAAATGCCTCATAAATTCCGGGAAGTCTGCCGGCGAGACCGCCTGTTTGTCATATTGCCCCGCAAGGCCATAAAGCTCCAGCCAATATCCGTGTATGAGCGGTGAGCGGGAATGCGCCACCGGCCAACCGATCACACAAGCGCGCGGCGTCGCTGCCATCTCAGCCAAGCAGCACCTCCATTTCGCGCAGCTTTGCCAGAAGCGGCAGCAGGGGCAATCCGAGGACGGTGAAATAATCGCCATCCACGCGCGCGAACAGCTGTGCGCCCGGCCCCTCAAGCTGGTAAGCGCCGACGCTGCCGAGCACCTCCGCGCCCGCCAGGCTCAGATAACGCCCGATGAACTCAGGTGAGAGCTGGCGCATGGTCAGCGAGGCGGTATCGACATGGCTCCACAGATGCTGGCCGCCGCGGCACAGGCTCACGGCTGTGTGCAGCGTATGAGTCTTCCCGCGCAGCGCCAGCAACTGGTCCTGCGCCGCGTCGAAATCCTCCGATTTCGACAGGATTTGGTCGTCAAGAGCCAGCACCTGGTCCGCGCCGATAACGACTGCGTCCGGATTGGCGCTACTGATATCGGTGGACTTGGTGATGGCAAGCAATTCGGCGATGTCGCCCGGCTGGGTCAATTGCCCTTCATTCATCAGCGCGGCACGGGCAGTGCTCTCATCAAGATCAGCCGGTTTTTGGGTGAATTCCACGCCCGCCGCCGCAAGCATGGACGCCCGGGCCTTGCTCCGCGAAGCCAGAATGAGTTGGGTGCTCGCCGCCTGCAGCCCGGCGGCGATGGGTGAGCGCGCACTGGTCATTGTCGTGTCTCCCCGGTAGCGGGCGCTGGTTTGTGGTCTTCGTACTTCCGAATGATCGCGGCCGCGGTCTCCTCGATCGAGCGCCGGCTCACATCAATGATCGGCCAGCCGTGGCGATGACACAAGCGCCGGGTGAAGGCGATCTCCTCCTTGATGCGATCCATGTCAACATAATCCTCCAGGCGGCGATCGTTGAAAGACATGACGCGGTTGCGCCGGATCTCCGCGATGCGTTCCGCGCTCGCGATAAGGCCGACAACCAGCGGGCGTGTCGCGGCTTTCAGCCCGGCTGGCACGGGCAGATCCGGTACGAGCGAAACATTCGCGCTCTTGTAGCCGCGATTGGCAAGATAGATGCTCGTCGGCGTTTTCGAGGTGCGGCTGACACCCACCAGCACGATATCCGCCGCGTCGAGCGTTTCGGTGTTCTGCCCGTCATCGTGCATCATCGAAAACTGCATGGCGTCGACGCGCCGGAAATAATCCGCATCCAGCACATGCTGGCCCGCCACCACGGGCGTTGACGCGGTGCCCAGGTATTGGCCGAACGCGTTCAGGATCGGCTCGAGCACGGCAATGCATGGCACGCCAAGCTCCTTGCATGCCGCGTTGAGCGCGTTGCCCAGATCAGCGTTGACGATCGTGTAGAGCACGATGCCGGGGTTGTCCCGGATCTGCTCGACGACTTCATCAAGCTGGCGGCGCGTGCGCACCAGCGGATGGACATGATGAATCGCCTGGATCATCGAGTACTGCACCGTCGCAGCCTTGGCGATCATGGTCAGCGTCTCGCCCGAAGCATCGGACACCAGGTGCAGGTGAAACGACTTCATTGGCGTCTGCTCGTCGGTCTTGCGCTTTTTCATCGATGGATCGGCTCCGCTGCGTGCCTTTGCCCCAGCGCAGGGATTCGCGCAGTCGCCTGGGACAACGATGTTGGCGAATCCCCCGGTTATCACCACAACCGCATGGCGCGGCGCGGCGCCATCCCGAGTCCCCCACGCCAAACATTAATTCGCCCACAAAGACGCTGCTGGGGATGACGTTTTCCACGCTCGCCGGCAATCTGGGGACAGCGGCACCTTCATGGCAATGCCTTGCGGCCGCTCTTACACGGCTTGTCATCATATGCCTCGACCATAACCTAACGTCGCAGCGTCAGAAATCGGCATTGTTCAGATTGACAGACAAAGCCATTGGCGGCAGGACTGAGTGCCAGGAAGCCAACCCGCCTCAAGCTGTGCACATTCAGTGGAACACTCAGAATTCAACAAATCCACCACCTAAAAATAAAACAGCAGAGTCAGGTCTCAAAGGGTATTTTGTTTTTAAGGGTTAGGGAACGGCGATAATGTCCGACGGAATGACGCAACAGCCAGCAGGCCGGTTCCTCAAGGCGCTATCAGGTGAGGCCATGTCGCCACCCCCGATCTGGCTGATGCGCCAGGCCGGCCGGTATCTGCCGGAATATCGCGAGGTGCGCGCCCAGGCTGGTGGCTTCCTCGACCTGTGTTACAACCCGGAACTGGCAGCCAAGGTTACGTTGCAGCCAATCGAGAGATATGGCTTCGATGCGGCGATCCTGTTTTCCGACATCCTGATCGTGGCGCATGCCCTCGGCCAGAAAGTCTGGTTCGAGGAGGGCAAGGGTCCGCAGCTTGAGCCGATCACGGAAGAAGCCGAGCTGACGCGGCTGTCGATGGGGCGCGTGGACGAGACTGTCGCGCCCATCTACGAGACGGTTTCGCGGGTTGCGTCCGCGCTGAATGACGATACGGCGTTGATCGGGTTTTCCGGCGGACCATGGACAGTCGCGACGTACATGGTGGCTGGCCAGAGCACGCCTGACCAGGCGCCCACACGGATGTGGGCGTATCGTGACCCGGATGGTTTCTCGCGCCTGATGGACATGATCGTCGAGGCGTCAGCGACGTATTTAAGCGGTCAGATACGTGCCGGGGCGCAGGCGATACAAATTTTCGAGAGCTGGGCTGGCGTGCTGCCAGACAGCGAATTCCGCCGCTGGGTAATTGCGCCGACGCAGAAGCTGATTTCCGCCGTGCGAGCCAGGCATCCGGAAACACCGATCATCGGTTTTCCGCGCGCAAGCGGGCCCATGTACCTGGATTTTCTGGCTCAGACGGGCGTGGACGCGGTCGGCTGCGACACGGCGCTTTCGCTTGACTGGATCAAGACGAATCTGCAGCGTCACACCGTTGTTCAGGGCAATCTCGATCCTCTGCTGCTCGTTGCTGGCGGTGCAGAGCTAGAAAAACGTGCCCGCTATATCCGCGATACGCTCTCCGGCGGTCCGCATATCTTCAACCTTGGTCACGGTATCGTTCCGCAAACGCCGCCGGAGCATGTCGAAAGGCTCGTCAAGTCTGTGCGCGGCGAATAAGGATAAACGTGGATGGAAAGTCTTTATCTCTACGTGAAGGCATTTCACGTTATCGCAATTATTGCATGGATGGCGGGGCTTTTATATTTGCCGAGACTGTTCGTATATCACGCTTATGCAGGTGTTGGTTCAGAGCAATCCGAAACTTTCAAGGTGATGGAAAACCGCTTGCTGCGGTACATCATGAACCCGGCCATGATTGCGAGCTGGGTGTTTGGCCTTTTGCTTCTGTTCTATTATGGTGTGATCAATTGGTCAGTCGATATCTGGTTCCACGTCAAGTTCTTGCTGGTCATTGTCTTGACCGGCTATCACATGGTTCTGGCGCGCTGGCGCCGGCTATTCGCGCAGGACACGAATCCGCACTCCGCGAAATTCTTCCGCTGGATGAACGAAGTCCCAACCGTCATCATGGTTGCGGTGGTGATCCTGGCGGTCGCTCGACCCTTCTGAGCGCGGAAGTTGTTTGAATTTTCGCGGCAGTCACAATATATAGCTGCTGTACGGCGATAACCCCGCAGCGCGTTGCTGTTTGGTCACAAACAAGCGAATACCGCCTTCCCGAGATGAATTAAGTCTGGTATGTTTTCTGACAATCGCCAGATTCCTGCCGACTGGTCACGCCATCGGCTGAAATAACCTAGAGGCGCGAGGTCGCTCTGGGTGACGTTCACCCACTTCTCTGCTTTCCACGTCCTCTTTTTTGTCAAACCGCTCGATCCACGCTTTCGCTTGCGAATGCGTCCTTCCCACAAAGCGGGTCCGATTTCCAGGAGCGATATCCGTGCAGGAAATGAAGCTACAAGACCTCAAGATGAAATCACCGGCGGAGCTGTTGAGTTTCGCCGAGGAGGTCAATGTCGAAAACGCGAGCGCGATGCGCAAACAGGAATTGATGTTTGCCATACTGAAGCAGCTCGCAACCCGCGATATCGACATCACTGGGACTGGTGTCGTTGAAGTATTGCAGGACGGGTTCGGGTTTCTGCGCTCGCCGGATGCGAACTACCTGCCCGGTCCTGACGACATCTATGTCAGCCCGAGCCAGATTCGCCGGTTCGGTTTGCGTACGGGGGACACGGTAGAAGGTCAGATCCGTAGCCCGAAGGACGGCGAGCGCTATTTCGCGCTGCTCAAGGTCAACAACATCAACTTCGAGGAGCCGGAGAAGAGTCGCCACAAGATTCATTTCGACAACCTCACGCCGCTCTACCCGGAGGAGTGGCTTGTGATGGAAGTCGAGGGAGAGGGCGATAACCGCAAGGATTTGAGCGCGCGGGTCATCGATATCGTCGCGCCGCTGGGCAAGGGCCAGCGCGGCTTGATCGTGGCGCCGCCGCGGACTGGTAAGACTGTGATCCTGCAGAACATCGCGCATTCGGTGACGGTCAACCGGCCGGAGTGCTACCTGATCGTGTTGCTGATCGACGAACGGCCCGAGGAAGTTACCGACATGGAGCGCTCGGTGAAGGGCGAGGTTATCAGCTCGACCTTCGACGAGCCGGCAACGCGGCATGTGCAGGTCGCGGAGATGGTGATCGAGAAGGCTAAGCGGCTGGTCGAGCACAAACGCGATGTGGTCATCCTGCTGGATTCGATCACGCGTCTCGGCCGCGCTTACAACACGGTGGTGCCTTCGTCGGGAAAGGTGTTGACGGGCGGTGTCGACGCGAACGCGCTCCAGCGGCCGAAGCGCTTTTTTGGCGCTGCGCGCAATATCGAGGAAGGCGGTTCCATGACCATCATTGCGACCGCGCTGATCGATACCGGCAGCCGGATGGACGAAGTGATTTTCGAGGAGTTCAAGGGGACGGGCAACTCGGAAATCGTCCTGGATCGCAAGGTGGCGGACAAGCGCGTTTTCCCGGCGATCGACATTGCGCGCTCGGGAACACGAAAGGAAGAGTTGCTGGTGCGCGAAGCGCGCCTCAAAAAGATGTTCGTGCTGCGGCGTATCCTCAACCCGATGGGGACGATGGAGGCGATCGAGTTCCTGCTCGACAAGTTGCGCCAGACAAAGACGAACGAAGACTTCTTCGATTCGATGAATACGTGAGGATGGGATCACGCGGGTGGCGTGAGGTCACCCTTTCGCGCGGCGCGCAACAGATCGTTTAACCCGCCGGCCGATGTGACTGGCAGCGAGCACTGCGGGCCGATGCAGACATAGGCCGTCGGCTTGCCTTCAACGGTTCGTTTGTCCGCGATCGCCGGGTTGGCCGGCGCGGACTCATCCTCGACACAGGTCTGGAACACGGCACCCGGTAGCGACAAGCTATTTACGGTCGTCCTTAGTGCGCCGGGCATATCCCCACCATCTGTTGCGATGATAGCGATGTGCTGAGGCTCAAGCAGGCCCATGAGACTGTAAAGCATGCCTGCGTGGCCCACGGGGGTCTTGGCGACATCACCGCGAAAGGTTCGCTCAATGGCTTGGGCACGGCCTTCATAGGTCGAGTCGCCTGTCAGCAGGAACAACGCGAGGAGATGGTCTATCATCACCGCATTGGCATTCGGGGTGGCGTCGTCGAGTGCGTTGTGGGTCCGAATGATGATGTCATCCGTGTCATCAGCCGACAGGTAATACCCTCCCAACTCGCCGGACCAGTAATGCTCGTGCAGGGTCGCCGCCCAGCGCTGTGCGTCGGCGAGAAATGCGGTTTCGTTGGTCGCGGTGTAGAACGCGAGGGCCGCGCCGATCATGTTGGCGTAGTCGGTCGCCACGGCGGGCGCTGAGGTTTGGCCGGCGCGGAAGCTGTGATAGAGCCGGTCTCCGTCGCTCATATTCGCGGTGACGAAATCGTAGGCCCTGCGCGCGAGCGCCAGCCACTGAGGGCGGTCGAAGGCCAGTCCGGCGCGCACCAGCGCGGCGATCATCAGGCCGTTCCAGTCCGCGAGGACCTTGTCATCCCAGCCCGGGCGAACCCGCGTTTCACGTGAAGCAAACAGCTTGCAGCGCATCCCGAAAAGCCGGGATTCTTCCTCGTCCGAGAGCCGTTGCGGATAATTGAGACGGTTCAGGATAGTCTTTCCTTCCCAATTCCCTTCCGGTGTTACGTCGTAAATGCGCGTGAACAAGGCAGCGTCATGCGCCCCGAGCGCGTTGACAACTTCGGAATAGTCCCAGACATAGAACTTGCCTTCTTCGCCCTCGGAGTCCGCATCCAGCGACGAGGCCAAGCCGCCACCCTCGGCCACCATCTCGCGCTCCAGCCACCCAACTGTCTCGGCAACGCGTTCGGCATAGATCGGGTCGCGGGTCTCTTTCCAGCCCTCGGTGAGGAGGTCGAGGATCAGCGCGTTGTCATACAGCATCTTCTCGAAATGCGGGACGAGCCATTTGTCATCCACGGTGTAGCGCGCGAACCCACCGCCGAGATGATCGTAGATGCCGCCCTGGCACATGCGCGTGAGTGTCAGAAGTGTCGCTCGGCGGCAGACCTCGATGTCGAACCGGAGGCCCGTGCGCCAGAGCAGGGCAAAAATCGAGGTGTTTGGAAACTTGGGCGCGCGCTGCAGCCCGCCATTGATGGGGTCGACGACTCCGGCGATTTTTCCGGCCAGATCGTGGATCGTCGCCAGCGGTATCGGCTCGGTGTCGTCATCGGGGGCCCGCGGCTCCAGGGCCTGTCGCAGAAGCCCGGTGTTGTGGCTGATCTTGTCGCTTTCCTCGCGGTACACGCGGTTGACTTCACGCAACACGTCAGTGAAGGCGGGCCGGCCGTATTTCGAGCTATTGGGAAAGTATGTCCCGCCCCAGAACGGCTCCCCTTCCGGCGTGAGAAACATCGTCAGCGGCCATCCCCCCTGACCCTCGAGGCTTTGCAGCGCGTGCATGTAAAGCGCGTCCACGTCCGGACGCTCCTCGCGGTCCACCTTGATATTCACGAACAACTCATTCATCACCGCCGCCGTGGCGTCATCCTCGAAACTCTCATGAGCCATGACGTGGCACCAGTGACAGGCCGCATAGCCGACCGACAGCAGGACCGGCTTGCCGGTTTCCCGGGCATGCGCGAAGGCTTCGGTGCCCCACGGCCACCAGTGGACCGGGTTATCCTGGTGCTGCAGGAGATAGGGACTCGACTCCTCGGCAAGGTGGTTGCGATCCGGATCGTTCCGCTTCGTTGTCGTGTCCATGCTGTGGCCTTACCTGCCGCTATCGAATATCTATGCCAACGACCGTCCTGAGGGTGCTATATAGTGCGACACAAACCGTGATGATGCAAACGACGATCCATGCCTTATCGAGCGCGCCGGGGCGATCCGGCGTCGCGGTTATCCGCGTGTCCGGACCCGCGGCGGCGGACGTGTTGCGTGCCGTTGCTGGTGACATCCCCGCGCCGCGTATGGCCGCATTGCGGGACCTGAGGCGGCCATCGACGGGTGCCCGGCTCGACCGCGCGTTGGTGTTGTGGTTCCCGGCTCCGGCGAGTTTCACCGGTGAGGATATTGTAGAACTTCATATCCATGGTGGCCGCGCCGTGATCGAGGCGGTGCTGGCAGCGCTTGGGGAGGTTTCCGGTACACGCCCGGCGGAGGCGGGTGAGTTTGCCCGGCGCGCCTTCGAGAACGGAAAGCTCGACTTGACGGCGGTGGAAGGGCTGGCGGATCTCATTGACGCGGAGACCGAGGCGCAGCGTGTTCAGGCGCTCCGCCAGTCAGATGGCGCATTGGCGCGGATTTATGCGCGGTGGCGGGAGACGCTGATCCATGTGCTGGCCGAGATCGAGGCCGATCTGGATTTTAGTGACGAAGCCGATGTCATGTCCTTCACGGATCGCCCAGCCGTCGCGCAGGTCAACGACTTGGCGCGTGATATTTACGCCCACCTGGCGCACGGCAATCGCGGTGAAATCCTGCGCGACGGATTGCGCGTGGCGATTGCCGGGCCAGTGAATGCGGGCAAATCGAGCTTGTTGAATGCGCTGGCGCAGCGTGATGCGGCGATCGTTTCGGATACGCCGGGCACAACGCGCGATGTGGTCGAGGTGCGGTTGGATCTCGGCGGCTATCCCGTCATCCTTTCAGATACCGCCGGCATCAGGGAAACGGACGAGGCTGTCGAGGCGGAAGGCGTGCGCCGCGCCATCGCCCGCGCGGCAGATGCCCAGATCATCATCTGGCTGATGGATGGCGCGGCTGTGCCGATACCGCCGTTGCCGGAGTTGCCCCCAGAGAAGACGATCACGGCGGCGAACAAGTGCGAACTGATGGCGGCGCCAGACACGTTCGCGAACACCGATCTGCTGATATCCGTGCACACTGGGTCAGGGATCAGCGATCTTCTGGATCGCCTGGCACGGGAGGCTACGACCCGGCTCGGCGCTGGTGACATGGCGCGGCCGACGCGCCAGCGCCATCGCCATGAGCTGGAAACCGCCGTGGCGGCGCTCAATGCGTTCTTGAACGGCGCGCCCCAGGACTTGGAGTTGCGGTGTGAAGATTTGCGGCGCGCCGCCGATGCGCTGGGACGGCTCACGGGTCGGATCGACGTCGAAGACATCCTCGATAAGGTGTTCGCCCAGTTTTGCATCGGCAAATGATGTTTCACGTGAAACGCGGCTTTGACGGCGTCAGCGCGTGGCACTATTTTCCGCGCATGCCAATTCAAGTCAATTTGCAGTGAAGAGAGCCTATGGCGAATACGCACTTCGATGTCATTGTTGTGGGTGGCGGACACGCTGGCTGCGAGGCGGCGACGGCTGCTGCACGCATGGGGGCAAGGACCGGCCTGATCACGCACAGAGCCTCGGCGATCGGCGAGATGTCTTGCAATCCGGCCATTGGCGGCCTTGGCAAGGGGCATCTCGTCCGGGAAATCGACGCGCTCGATGGCGTGATGGCGCGCGTCGCTGACCAGGCCGGCATCCAGTTCCGCGTCCTGAACCGCTCGAAGGGCCCGGCGGTTCAGGGGCCGCGCGCCCAGGCGGATCGCAAGCTCTACCGTGAAGCCATGCAGGCGGAGATCACCGGGACCGATGGTCTGATCGTCGTTGAAAGCCCGGTCGAGGATATCACGGTTTCAAACGGCCGCGCGACGGGCGTGATCACGGCGGATGGCGTGTGCCACAACGCGGGCGCGATCGTGATTACATCAGGCACTTTCCTCAAGGGCGTGATCCATATCGGCCTATCGCAGACCGAAGGTGGACGCATCGGCGATGCTCCGGCAATTGGCCTGTCCGATCGTTTCTACGCCATGGAGCTGCGGATGGGGCGGCTCAAGACCGGGACGCCGCCGCGCCTTGACGGCGAGACGATCGACTGGGCGCAGCTTGAGGTTCAGCACGGTGACGATCCACCCGAGCCGTTCTCATTTCTCACAAGCAAGATCACGACGCCACAGGTGCCCTGCTACATCACCGGCACGCGCGCTGATACCCACGACATCATCCGCGCCAATCTCGACAAGGCGCCGATGTATTCCGGCCGGATCAACGGTGCCGGGCCGCGCTATTGCCCGTCCATCGAGGACAAGGTCGTGCGCTTCGCTGACCGCGCGGGCCATCAGATTTTTCTGGAGCCAGAGGGGCTCGATGACACCACCGTCTATCCCAACGGTATCTCCACCTCGCTGCCGGAGGACGTGCAACGGGCGTTCGTCGCGACGATCCCCGGCCTTGAGCGCGCGCGGGTCGTGCGCCCGGGATATGCCATTGAGTACGATTACATCGACCCGCGTGAGTTGCTGCCGACCCTTGAGGTCAAGCGGTTGCCAGGATTGTTCCTTGCCGGGCAGATCAATGGCACGACCGGCTACGAAGAGGCGGCGGGCCAGGGGCTGGTCGCCGGCGTCAATGCCGCTTTGACAGCCGGCGGTGGGGCCCGCGATTTCGTGCTGTCGCGCGCGGACGCGTACATCGGCGTGATGGTCGATGATTTGACCACGCGGGGCGTGAGTGAGCCATATCGGATGTTCACCTCCCGCGCGGAATATCGCTTGCGCTTGCGCGCCGACAACGCGGATGAGCGCCTGACGCCGCTGGGTGACGCAGCCGGATGCGTCGGCGCGGCTCGATCGCGCGCATTTGCCGGACGCACCGAGGCGCTGGAAGCGGGGCGGAAGCTGCTGGACGACCTGAGCCTGACACCGCGCGAGGCCATTTCGCATGGCTTGCATCTCAATCAGGACGGGCGCCGGCGCACTGCTTTCGAGTTGTTGGCCTATCCGGATGTCAGCTGGTCGCAGCTCGCGGCGATCTGGCCGCGCATGCGTGACATTGCGCCGCCCATCGCAAAGCGCCTTGGTATCGACGCGCGCTACAGCGTCTATGTTCAGCGCCAGGAGGCCGATATTGCCGCTTTCCGCAAGGATGAGCAGGTCGCGATCCCGAGACATTTCGACTACGCTGCGATTGCCGGGCTTTCCAACGAGGTGCGCCAGAAGCTCCAGCAGCACCGGCCCGCGACGCTGGCTCAGGCGGGCCGGATCGACGGCATGACGCCCGCCGCGCTGATGCTCGTTCTCGCGCATGTCCGCAAGGCGCCGCGGAAGAAGTCCGCATGACCCCGGCGCTGATTCGCGATTCGCCATCGTTTGGCCCAGACGAATTTCGCGATGCGTTCGGTGTTTCGGATGCGCAGATGCAACGGCTGGAGTTATATGCCGCGCTTCTGAAGAAATGGCAGAAAGCCGTCAACCTGGTTGCGCCCGATAGCCTTGATGTCGTATGGCAGCGCCACTTCGCCGATAGCGCTCAACTCGTGCCGCTGGTTCGCCCCGGCGCTATGTGCCTCGACTTTGGCACGGGAGCGGGATTTCCCGGCATGGTGATTGCCATGCTGATGGGTTCGCAGCATCATGCGCGTGCTCACCTGGTGGAGAGCAACGCGCGCAAGAGTGCCTTCCTGCGTGATGTGGCGCGTCAGACCGCCACGCCTGTGGAAATTCACAACGCCCGCATTGAAGAGATCGCGGCCCGGGGTACAGTGACACAGGTTGACGTAATTATGGCCCGTGGCGTCGCGCCGCTCGCCAAGCTGCTGGATTGGTCTCGGCCGTTCTTTGGACCGGAGGCAGTCGGTCTGTTCTTGAAGGGGCGTCGCGCCGAAGCTGAAATCGACGACGCACGACGGGGCTGGACATTCGACCTGCGTGCACACGCCAGCATGACTGAGCCGGACGGGCAGGTTCTGGAAATCAGGGCGCTGGAGCGGCTGGAAGGTGGACGTGATGAATAAGCGATCTTCAGGAAGCGGTTTTCACGTGCTCGCCGTCGCCAACCAGAAGGGCGGGGTCGGCAAGACCACGACGGCTATCAATCTTGGCACCGCCCTCGCCGCGATCGACCAGCCCACGCTTGTTATTGATCTCGACGCGCAGGGGAATGCGAGCACGGGTCTCGGCTTGCCTGAACCGGAGCGCAACGTTTCGACCTATGACGTGCTTGCCGGCGCGGCGGCGCTGGAACAGGCCATGGTGGAGACCAGCGTTCCGAATCTCTATCTCGCCCCATCCACGCGGGATCTCGCCGGGTTGGAGCCCGAGATTTCCTCCGCTCCGAACCGTGCGTATTTCCTGCGCGATGCGATCATGTCGCTGAAGGCCTCGCAAGAGGACCGTGACGGTGGCCG